>NZ_JBMDKH010000017.1:0-144433 GCF_057809615.1 Hydrogenophaga sp. FG152
CGCAGGCCAGGCCGCCGGCGCCAGCGGCCGGCGCAGGTGCGGGGGCCGGAGCCGGTGCGGGCGCAGGCGCCGGGGAGGGAGCCGGTGCAGGGGCGGGCGCCGGAGGACGCGGGAAGATCGAGGGCGCCGGGGCCGGCGCGGGCGTCGAGGTCAGGGTCTCGCCGGGGGTTTGTGCCGACGCGGTGCCTCCACCACCGCCGCCGCCACCACAACCCGAGATGGCCGCCATCATGAAAAGCACGGAAAGCCACTTGGCGTCGCGGATGGCGGGGGTCTTGGAAGGGTTCATGGCGATGCCGGTGAGAGGTGTGCTGGCGGGAACGAACGGTCGAAAATGGCGGTGGCTTGTGACCACGTTCACGAAAAAAGCGCGTCAGTTGACTTTACGGGCGGCATTTCAGCGGTTGGAGCGTTGACCGACAGGCTTGCTGTCCAGGACGACATGCGGGAGCATGGACACACCTCGTGAAATGCCGATGGCACAAAAAACCCGACCTGACCGAGCGCCCAAGCGCATGGGAGTCGTGGCCGGGAAACCAGGGAATGGCTGGCACGCCAAATGCCCCTCGGCACTGATTGTCGTAGGACTCGCCCTACAACCCTGTTGCCACGTGTTACGAGTTGCACTTCTTGCCGTCAGATTGACCGTCCAGGTGGCTTGGCGTCAATTCGCGGAGACCGGTGCGGGTTTCCCTGGGAAATCCTGCTCCAGCGCGCCCGGCAGCGTGGCGCCCCGCCTCGCGAGACCCCGGAAATCATTGGTTACAAAGGTCCGCGAAGGTATTGTTTCTGGCGGCTCGAACCATTGAAGAAGTAAGGCATCCGGGTTCACGAAAACCTGCGCCATCGGCGCCTGGGTGTTCCATTCGAGGCCCAAAGCCGCGCCATCCCGCTGCGAAATGTTTCCTTCGAACAGGTTGCTGAGCACGCGGGCCTGTGCCGGGGCCCGCCGGGCGGAGACACCCGCCGTGTTGATCAGGGTGTTGTGGGCCAGCACGATGTCGCTGGCGCGGTTGATGTCGAGCCCGGCATCGTTGCAGTGCGCGACGATGTTGTTGGCGGCCAGCCCGTGGCGGTGCTCGAAGGCCGCGCAGCCGTCCGAGCGGCACACCGCCGCCGGTTGGGTGCCACCCCCGCCGAATGAGATGCCCACCCGCTCGCCCGGGCGCGACACGTCCGTGGGCGAGCAGATCACGAGGTTGCGTTCGATGCGCCCACCTTCGCTGGCGCCCTTCATGAACAGCCCATACGCCACCCGGTTGCCCTGGCCTTTGGCGAAGTTCGTGACCAGGTTGTCCTGCACTTTCCAATGGCTGGCGCCCACGAGGTCGAGCATCACGACCGGCCTGTCGGTTTGCCGGGTGGCGCGGTTGGTCAGGGTGTTGAAGGCCACCAGACCGTGGTCGGGCCACTCGCCGTCCAGGCCATTGACCTTGATGTGCGCATTGAAGTCCTGGACGTGGTTGTTGCGCAGCGTGGCGAAGGCGCCGCGACCCACCACATGGAAGGCGTGCTCGCAGTCGTGTTCGCGCGCGCAGGCGCCGCGGATGTCGAGGTTTTCGAAGGCCCAGTAGGGCCGGTCGATCTGGATGCCCGCCACCTGGGTGAAGTCCAGCTGGACGCTGCCAGGCACCAGGGCGCTCACCAGGATGGGGGCCTGTGCGAGGCCGTCCTGCCCGAGCCGCAGGGTCTTGTTGACGCTGTATCGGCCGGGTGCGATGACGATGTGGGTGCCGGGGCCGGCCTCCCGGAGAGCCTGTGCCAGGCCGGCGGCCGTGTCCACGCGGATCACCGTGCCGCCTTCGGGCATCGGGGGCGCCATGGAAACCATCTGCTGGCCTTTGCCTAGCGTGGGCAAAGGTCCCGGTGGTGGTGTCCTTTCCCAGCGGCGCTGCAAGGCGTGCAGTCCTGGAAGAAGCAAGCCCTCCAGGACGCGGTGGCCTTCCAGCCGGTGCTGTGCATAGCGGATCAGCTCCTGCGGACTCCGGGAGCTGGCCTCGGCATACAGGCGCTGCCCCCGATCGCTCACCAGAAAGGCCGTGGCGGCCATGAGGACAACCAGCAGGCCTGACGCAGCGAACCACAACCATCTGCGCCTCGGTTCCATGGAGTTCCCCGTTTCCGTGTCTGGGTCATGATAGCCGCGAGCGTGTCGAATGCAACGTTATGACTGCATTTCGATGCTGAAAACGACTTGTTCGGTCGCTATGATGAGCGCTTTGTGAATCTATCGGCCTGAGAAAAATCATCATGAAAATCACTGTGGTAGGGACGGGTTATGTGGGTCTGGTCAGCGGGGCCTGCCTGGCGGAGGTGGGCAACGACGTGCTTTGTCTGGATCTCAATCCGGACAAGATCCGCATCCTCGAGGAAGGTGGCATTCCCATCTACGAACCCGGGCTGCAGGAGATGGTCAAACGCAACGTGGCGGCGGGGCGGCTGCACTTCACCACCGACGTCGACCGCGCCGTGCACCACGGCACCATCCAGTTCATCGCGGTGGGCACGCCACCCGATGAGGACGGTTCGGCCGACATGCGCTACGTGCTGGCCGCGGCGCGCAGCATCGGCCAGCGCATGACCGACTACAAGGTGGTGGTGGACAAGAGCACGGTGCCCGTGGGCACGGCCGACCGCGTGAAGGAAGCGATTGCCGAGGAGCTGCAGAAGCGCGGCGTCGACACGCCTTATGCCGTGGTGTCCAACCCCGAGTTCCTCAAGGAGGGCGCGGCGGTCGAGGACTTCATGCGGCCCGATCGCATCATCGTGGGCGCCGACGACGAGCAGGCCGTGCACCTCATGCGCGCGCTGTACGCGCCGTTCCAGCGCAACCGCGAGCGCCTGATCGTCACCGACGTGCGCAGCGCCGAACTCACCAAGTACGCGGCCAACGCCATGCTGGCCACGCGCATCAGCTTCATGAACGAGCTGGCCAACCTCGCGGAGAAGCTGGGCGCCGACATCGAGAGCGTTCGCCAGGGCATCGGCTCCGATCCGCGCATCGGTTACCACTTTCTGTACCCGGGTGCTGGTTACGGCGGTTCCTGCTTCCCGAAAGACGTCAAGGCCCTGATCAAGACGGCGGCGGACGAAGGCGGCCTGGACCTGAAGGTGCTGACCGCGGTGGAGGCGGCCAACGATGCGCAGAAGCACGTGCTGGGTGACAAGATCAAGCGCAAGCTGGGCGCGGACCTGAAAGGTCGCCACTTCGCCGTGTGGGGCTTGGCCTTCAAGCCCAACACCGACGACATGCGCGAAGCGCCCAGCCTGGAGCTGCTGGCCGATCTGCTGGCCGCCGGCGCCACGGCCACGGCCTACGACCCGGTTGCGATGCACGAAGCCCAGCGCGTGCTGGGCGACGAATCCCGCGTGCGCTACGCCCAGAACCCGAACGAGGCCCTGGAAGGGGCGGACGCGCTGATCATCGTGACCGAGTGGAAAGAGTTCCGCAGTCCCGACTTCGACCTGATCAAGGCCAAGCTCAAACAGCCCCTGATCGTGGACGGGCGCAACCTGTACGACCCGGCCTGGGTGCGCAGCCAGGGCTTCGACTACCTGCCCATCGGGCGCTGAGCCATGGCGCGCCCGCGATCAGGCGCGCTGATCCTGGGCGCCCTCGCGGCACTGACCTGCCTGGGTCTGGCCGTTCAACATCCCCTGGCCCCCGCGCTTCTGGTGGGCGCCTTGTGCCTGTGCATGGGCGGGGCCGCCTGGCGGCCCTGGACCATCGGGGGACTGCTGGCCATGCTCTTGCCCGTGGCCAGCCTGGCGCCCTCCACGGGCTGGTGGCTGATCGACGAGTTCGATCTGCTGGTGCTCGCGGTGCTGGCGGGCGCGCATGCGCGGTCCGGGTTCGAGGCCTTTTCTGGCCGTGCGGCGTCCTCTTCATCCGCTGAGACCCAGGTCCAGGACCGGGTGTGGGTCGGGCTGCTCGTCGCGCTGGGTGCATCCGCATTGTTGAGCCTGTTCATCGGGCTGCGGGACGCCGGTGTCAGCGCGCGGTCGGTGGCGGCCGGCTGGGCCTCGGGCGACGGCTGGCTGCGGGCGCTGCACGCGGACTACGCCAGTGCATTCAACCCGCTGCGCGTGTCCAAGAGCCTGCTCTGGGCGCTGCTGCTGTATCCCGTGCTGCGGCGGGTGCCCGTCGAGCGGCAGCGGGAGATGGCGCGCTTCACCCTCGCGGGCCTGCTCTGCGGGCTGGCCTGGGTCTGCGTGCTCGTGCTGTGGGAGCGCGGGCGGTACGTCGGCGTGTTGAACTTCTCCGATTCCTACCGCACGGTGGCGAGCTTCTGGGAAATGCACGTGGGCGGCGGCGCCATCGACGCCTACCTGGCGATGGCCGTGCCCCTGGCGTTCTGGGCGGTCTGGCTGGCGCCGGGCGGCTGGCGCTGGGCGTGCGCGGCGGTCCTGGCGGTCCTGGGCACCTACGCGGTGCTGACCACGTATTCCCGAGGGCTGTACCTCGCGGTCACGGTCTCGCTGATGGTGATGGCCATCGTGGCCAGGCGCTGCCAGATCCAGCCGGCGTCCGGCGGGCGGCGGCGCGGCTGGGCACTGCGCGTGTTGGTGTTCGCGCTGCTGGCGGAGGCGGTGTGGGTGCTCGGTGGGCACTCGTTCATGACGGGGCGGCTTGCGCAATCGGAAACCGATCTGGTGGACCGCGTGGCGCACTGGCAGAGCGGGCTGGGCCTGTTGCGCACGCCCGCGGACTGGGTGCTGGGCCTGGGCGCGGGGCGCCTGCCCGCGCACTACAGCACGCGCGTGCCGGATGGCGAGTTTCCCGGGCAGGCGCATTGGCGGCGCGACGCGGCAGGCGCCGGGCAGGTGGTGCTCTCGGGGCCGCCCACGCGCCAGGAGGCCGCCTACGACTTCGGTCTCACCCAGCGCATCCCGCTGGCCCCACAAGGGCACTACCGCGTGCGGATCCGCTACGAGACCGACGCCCCGGTGGTGCTGCTGCTCAGCGTGTGCGAACGGCACCTGCTGTACGACTTCCGATGCCAGTGGAAGCACGTGAGGCCCGAGGCCGCCGTGACGGACGCGGCCCAGTGGCACGACATCCCGCTGTCTGGCCAGGTCTTTTCGGACGCAAGCCGTGCCGTGTCCTGGCGCGACGGCATGTTCGCGCTGACGGTGCTGAGCACCGGGCACGCGGCCCGCATCCACGCGGCGGAGCTGCTGGACCCGCAAGGCGTGCAGATCCTGAAAAACACGGACTTCTCGGCCGGGTTGCGCCACTGGTTCCCCGCTGCCCAGAGCAGCTTCAAGCCGTGGCACATGGACAACCTGTACCTGGAAATCCTCGTCGAACGTGGCCTGCTGGGCTGGCTGGTGCTGGGACTGCTGGCCGCGTGGGCGTGGCACTGCGTGGCACAAGGCCTCAAGGCGGGGGATCCGCTGGCCCTGGCGCTGGCCGGCTCGCTCTCGGCCATGGGCGTGCTCGGCCTGGTCATCAGCGTCACCGAATTGCCGCGCATCGCTTTTATGCTGCTGCTGATCCTGTTGACAACGTCACACTTCCGCCGGATTCCGCAATATTCACGTGATGTAACAGAACGTCAGAAGGGGGTGTCGGCGGTATTCTCGGACGGGCGCCCGAGCCGTGCACAGCCCCCGGGCCCATTACAGGAAAAAGAAGTTTGATCAAGCTATTCAACCACTACTTCGATCGCCGCACGCTGCTGCAGATGTTCATGGACCTGCTCCTGATCAGCGCGGCGTTCATGGCCACCCTGGTGTTTCTTTCCGACGCGGAAGACCTGACCGCCGTGCAGATCGGGCAGGGCCTGTTCCGTGCGCTGCTCATGAGCGTGGGTTTCCTGGCGGTCAACTCGGCCCTGGGCCTGTACGAACGGGGCAACGTGTTCAACAACACGCAGTTGCGCGCCCGCGTGCTGGTCTCGTTCATGATGATGGGCCTGATCGTGGTGGGCGTGCTGCTGCTGCTGCCCATGAAGGCGTTCTACGGGCACACCTGGGCCGTGGTGATCGTGATGATGGCCACCGGCCTGCTGCTGGTCATCCAGGTGCTCACCGGCGAGTTCCTGCCCAAGTCGCTCACGCGCCGCAAGGTGCTGGTGTACGGCACCGGCGCGAAAGCGCAGGCGGTCGGGCAAAGCCTGCTCAAGGCCTCATCGAGCGCCGAGCTCTGCGGCTATTTCGCCAGCCCCAATGAGCGCGAGCACCTCGTGACGAACTGGGGCACCCTGCAGCCGGGCCAGTCGCTGACCGAGGTGGTGGCCGAGAAGGGCGTCCACGAGATCGTGATCGCGCTCTCCGAGCGCCGCGGCGGCAGCATGCCCATGCGCGAGCTGCTCGATTGCAAGCTCGCGGGCGTGCGCGTGACCGACATCGCCACCTATTTCGAGCAGAACCTGGGCCAGATCCGCCTCGATGCGGTGTCGGCCGGCTGGCTCATCTTTGGCGAGGGGTTCGACCAGGGCTTCCTGCGCACCACCATCAAACGCCTGTTCGACATCGCGGGCGCAGTCGTGCTGATCCTGCTGGCCCTGCCCATCATGCTGGTGGCGGCGCTCGTCATCAAGCTGGAGAGCTCCGGCCCCATCCTGTACAAGCAGGAGCGCGTGGGCCTGAACAACAAGCCCTTCAACGTCGTGAAGTTCCGCAGCATGCGCACCGACGCGGAGAAGGACGGCATCCCCCGCTGGGCGACCGCGGGCGACAGCCGCGTCACGCGCGTGGGCAAGGTGATCCGCAAGCTGCGCATCGACGAACTGCCGCAACTGTTCAGCGTGCTCAACGGCGACATGAGCCTGGTCGGCCCGCGCCCCGAGCGCGCCTTCTTCGTCGAGAAGCTCACACAGGAGATTCCGTTCTACGCGGTGCGCCACAGCGTCAAGCCCGGCGTGACCGGCTGGGCGCAGGTGCGTTACCAGTACGGCTCCACCGTGGAAGACACGGCGGAGAAGCTGCAGTACGACCTTTACTACGTGAAGAACCACTCGCTGTTTCTCGACCTCGTGGTCATCTTCGAAACCGTCGGCGTGGTGCTGACGGGCAAGGGCGCGCAGTAGGCGTCCGGATCTCCGCCCGCTGGCCGGGGTCAGGCCAGCGTGTGCAGCGGAATGTCCTTCTCCACGGCCAGCCGGTCCAGCTGCTTTCGCGTGCGGCCCAGAAGGAAGGCCGCGATCGCGGCGTGCGTCTCGGGCTTGAACAGCGAGCGCATGTCCGACGCCGGCAGGCCCGCAGCGGCGCACAGCGCGGCAGCGAAATGCGGCTCCAGGGCCGCCACGGCCACGCGGCCGTCCTTGCAGGGGTAGACGCGGTAGCCCGCATGGGCGCCGCCCACCGCACCGGCGGGCTGGGTGAGGCCCCAGGTGCGGGGCAGGGCGAGCCACTCGGCCGCGTCGGACAGCGCGACCTCCTGGAAGCTTGATTTGCCCTGGGTCTTCTGGACCAGCGCGGCCTTGAGCACGGCTTCGCTGGCCATGAGCGCGCCTCCCATGTCGGCGAACAGCGTGGCCGGCAGGTCCAGGCCGGTGACCAGGCCCGCGTCCGCGAGGTAGGTGAGGTCGTGGCCGGGCTCTTCCGCCCGGGCACCGGGTGCCCCCACGATCGCCACCACCGAGAGCCCGGGGTGGCGCTTGTGCAGGCCTTTCCAGCCGAGTTGCAGCTTCTCCAGCGCCGAAGGGCGGAAGGAGGTGAGCAGCACGTCGGTGCGCGCCAGTTCCTTGTGCAGCGCCGCCTGGCCCTTCTCGGACTTCAGGTCGATCGAGATCACGCGGATGCCGTCGTGCAGGGTCGCGTAGGCGCGGGCGTTGTACTGCCCCATGGGGTCGCCCGAACTGCCTGCCGGAGTGCCCTTGGGGGCCGGCGGCTCGGCCTTGACGCAGCGCGCACCCATGGCCCTGAGGCGCATGAAGGCGGCCGGGCCGGGCAGGTTCAGCGCGAGGCTGAGCACGCGAACGCCGCGCAGCGGCTGGAGGGCGGGGGCAGGGCGGGGGGAGGAACTCATGGCGGTCGGGCTGTGGAAGGTCGTCGCCGCAATGTACCCGCAAGCCCGGCCGCCGCTGCGCCAACGGGCGACACCGTCGCCCGCCTTCCTGGGACGCGCGGGGTTCAGCGTTCGCCGAAGTTCAGCGGCAGGCCCACGTAGTTCTCGGCCAGCGAGCGCGACATCGAGACCGAGTTCACGACGTAGTCGAGCTCGGCTTCCTGGATCTTCTGGCCGAAACCTGCGGTGTCGGGGAAGCGGTGCATCAGCGAGGTCAGCCACCACGAGAAACGTTCGGCCTTCCAGACGCGGCGCAGGCAGCGCTCGGAGTAGGTGTCGATGCCGGCGGAGGTCTTGTCGCGGTAGTACTCGATGAACGCGGCCGAGAGGTACTTGACGTCGCTGGCCGCCAGGTTCAGGCCCTTGGCGCCGGTGGGCGGCACGATGTGCGCCGCGTCGCCCGCGAGGAACATGCGGCCAAAGCGCATCGGTTCGGCGACGAAGCTGCGCAGCGGCGCGATGCTCTTCTCGATGGTCGGGCCGGTGATCACGCGCGATGCCATCTCGGGGTCGAGCCGCAGGCGCAGCTCGTCCCAGAAGCGCTGGTCGCTCCAGTCCTCGACCTTGTCGTCCAGCGGGCATTGCACGTAGTAGCGGCTGCGCGTGAGGCTGCGCATGGAGCACAGGGCGAAGCCGCGTTCGCTGTTGGCGTAGACGATGGCGTGGGGCGAGACCGGTGGCACATCGGCCAGCACGCCGAGCCAGCCGAAAGGGTAGACCTTCTCGAATTCGGTGATGGCGCCCTTGGGCACGCTGGCGCGGCACACGCCGTGGAAGCCATCGCAGCCGGCGATGAAGTCGCATTCGATCTCGTGCGTCCGGCCATCCTTCTGGTAGCGCACCTTCGGGCTGTTGCTGTCGTAGTCCAGCACCTCCACGTTCGCGGCTTCGTACACGGTGGGCAGCGCGGCGGCGCTGCGCGCTTCCATGAGGTCGCGCGTGAGTTCGGTCTGGCCGTAGGCGGTGACGACCTTGCCGTCGGTCAGGCCGTGCACGTCGATGGCATGGCGGGTGCCGGCAAACACCAGTTCGATGCTGTGGTGGACGGTGCCTTCGGCGTCCAGGCGCTCGCCCACGCCCACCTCGCGCAACAGGTCGGTGGTGATCTGCTCGAGGATGCCGGCGCGGATGCGGCCGAGCACGTATTCACCGCTCTGGCGTTCGACGATGATGTTGTCGATGCCGGCCTTGTGCAGCAACTGTCCGAGCAGCAGGCCGGAGGGGCCGGCGCCGATGATGGCGACCTGGGTACGCATGGGGTGTCTCCTGGAATGGCGTGAGGTGAAACGAACGCAGCTTAAAAACGGGACCCCGCCAGCGCAACGCCGCGCAGGCGCCTTTGCGCGATGATCGAAACTCTTGCGCGATCACCGCGCAAATTCCGGTGCCCCTGGGCATAATCGGCCCATGAGCACAGCCCCCCCTCCCATGGCGAAAGCCGATTTCATCGAAGGCATGGCCAAGGGCATGGCGGTGCTGGAGAGCTTCGACACCGAGCGCCAGCGCCTCAACGCCACCCAGGCCGCCGAGCGCGCGGGTCTCACGCGCGCCGCGGCACGCCGCCACCTGCTGACCCTGGCGCACCTCGGTTACCTGGAGTCCGATGGCAGCCACTACTGGCTCTCGCCCAAGGTGCTGCGCTTCTCGGGCAGCTACCTGGCTTCGGCGCGCCTGCCGCGCCTGCTGCAGCCCACCTTGAACCGGCTCGCGGCGCAGACGCGCGAGTCCTACTCGGCTGCCGTGCTCGACGGCGACCAGGTCGTGATCGTGGCGCGCAATGTCTCGCTGGGTGGTCAGCGGCTCATGGCCTATGGCTTGCACCTCGGGGCGCGCCTGCCCGCGCACGCCACGTCCACCGGCCGCGTGCTGCTCGCGGGCCTGCCGCGCGCCGAATTCGCCGCCTGGCTCAAGGGCCGCGAGCTGCCCCGGCTGACGCCGCACACCACCGTGGAACACAAGGCCTTTCGGGCCGTCATCGCGCAAGTGCGCAGCGATGACATGGCCGTTGCGCGAGAGGAGCATGAGCTGGGCGTGTTCGCGCTGGCAGTGCCCCTGCGCAACATGCAGGGCCGCACGGTCGCGGCGCTCAACGTGGTGGCCGCGCCCGATCGTTTCGAGGGACCGGTGTTCCAGAAAGACGTGCTGCCGTTGCTGCAGGACGCGGCGCGCGAGCTGCGCCCCTTGCTCTGAGCGCGCCCACCATGCCCCTGTCCGGGTGGGACGTCACGCGCGGCTCGATCCGCTGAGGTCCAGGTCCCACAGCATGTCCTCGCCCAGCGGCAGGGTGCGCGTGGGCGGGCGGGGGCAGTCGGCCATCACGTCGTGCGCGGGCGCGCGCAGGCCACGCCGGCCCTGGCCGATCAGCACGGGCGCGATGATGAGGTGCAGGCGGCTGAGCACACCGGCGGTGAAGAAGCGCGACACCGTCATGCCGCCGCCTTCGACGAACAGCACGCGCTGGCCGCGTGCGGCCAGCGCCCGCGCGACGAGCGCGGGGCGGTAACCCTCACCGCTGTCGTCGAGCAGGCCGTCCACCGCCAGCACCTCGGCGGGGGCGCTGCCCAGGCGCTCGCGGGCCAGCTCGGCGTGCCGCGCGTCGCAGACCCAGAGGGACGGTGCCTGCCCATCGCGGAACATGCGCGACTGGCCGTCCAGCCGCACGGCCGGGTCCACCACCACGCGCACTGGCTGCGGGCCGGGCACGCGCCGCGTGGTGAGCTGCGGGTTGTCGATGGCGACCGTGCCGGCACCGACCAGCACCGCGTCGCACAGCGCGCGCAGGCGGTGCAGGTGCAGCAGGCAGTGCGGGCCGTTCACGTAGTAGGAGTCGCCGGTGACGGTGGCCACGAACCCGTCCAGGCTCTGGCCGAGCTGGGCCACGGCCCAGGGCGCGCCGCCCCTGGCCTGGCGCGCATCGAGCAGGGGCTTGTAGAGCGTGAACAGCTCGGCGCTGCGCGCGTCGCCCATCGGCGCCAGTTGCCAGCCTTGCTGCGCGCACCAGCGCAGCAGCGGCGCGGCCTGGCCCGTGGTGCGGGCCTGCAGCATCTGTTGCCAGAGCGCAGGCCAGTCGGCGGGGATGTCCTGGGCGGTCGTGGCGTCCGTGGGTGATGGCATGGCGGCCATCATCGCATTGAGCGCGAGGTCCCGGGCCGTGGGGTCATTTCCACTGCGGGGTGTAGTAGAGGTCGTCGGTGGCCGTGTCGGCGGCCCCGGCGTTCCACGGCGCCATGGGCAGGGCCGCCGCGATCCACAGCGCGGCCAGCAACTGGGGCAGCAGCGCGGCCGGGGCCATCCACAGCCCCGACGAGGGCCGCCACCACGACCACAGACCGGGCACGGCGGTGGCTACCGCCACCATCAGCGCCAGCTGGGCCAGCAGCAGCGAACCCCCGAGCCCCGCCGCCGCGGCCAGCCCCAGGCAGGCCACGGTGAGCACGGCGGCCAGGGCGATGCCGCGCCACCAGGGGCGCGGGGTGGGCAGGCCCCGGGCCGCTCGCCACAGGAGCAGCGCCGCGATCACCGTGCCCGCAAGTGCGACCCAGGGCAGCTTCTGCGCGCGCGCGGTGGCCGGCCAATCGAAACCGGGAAACCAGGCCAGCGCCACCAGCAGGCCCAGGGCGGCGCCGAGCGCGGCCCGGTTCGGGCCGGTGGTGCGCAGCAGGGCCGCCACGCCGCCGATGCACAGCAGCAGGGGCAGCACAAGACTTTGGAAGGCGGGGTGGTTCAGGAGGTTCATGGCGGTATGGCAGTGGTCAGGGCTGCCCCAGGTAGAAGTAGGCCGCGTGGCGGCGGTGGTCGCCGCGCCCCAGGGCCAGGTAAACCGGGCCCAGGGGCGTGTCCATGGCGAGGTAGACGGCGAAGCCGTAGCGGCTCTTCTCGCGTTGCGGGCCGAAGGCCGTGTCGCCAATGCGCGCGGCTTCGAGCGAGACGCCGGCATAGGCGCCCTCGAGGAAGCCCACGTTGGTGAGCCGGTGGCTGTAGTTCACGCGGCCGAGCACGAATTCGTTGCCGAAGACCTCGTTGGTCTTGTAGCCCGAGAGGCGCTGGAAGCCGCCCAGGAAGGAGGTCTCGTAGGCAGGCAGGGTGCCGCCGCTGGCTTTCACGCCCTGCGCGGAGAACTCCAGCGCGTGCCGGCCGAAGCCCACCGCCGTGCGGAACGCGGCAGAGAGCTTGCGGTAGTCGTCGCTCGCGCCCCAGCGCGGTTGCGACTGGTGCAGCTTCACGTCCAGCGCGTAGCCCGTGCGCGGAAAGCGCACATTGTCCAGCGTGTCCAGTTGCAGGCGCAGCACCAGGGCGGCGGTGTCGGCGTCGGCCTCGAAGAGGCCGGGCGGCAGCAGGCTGGTGTCGTTCTGCAGGCGCACGCGGCCTTGCCGCACACCGAGGCGCAGTTGCCCCTGCGTGCCGAGCTGCAGGCCCAGGTCGGCGCCGTAGCCGTAGTGCTCCAGCCGGAAGCGCGCCACGCGCACGCCCTCGTCGCTGAACAGTTCGAAGGGGCTGCGCTCGCCGCCCAGGTGGGCCGCCGCGAAAACCCGTTGTGTGGGATGCAGGGGTTGGAACCACTCGGTGCGCAGGCGGTCGGTCTGGCCGATCTGGATGTCGTTGCGCCATTCGGCGCCGAGGCGGTTGAGCCAGGTGGCGCGGTGGGTGGCCAGCAGGTTGAAGAAGGAGCCGCCGGCGAAGTCGGACGACAGGCCCAGGCCGAAACGCAGGTAGTGCGGGCCCCAGGATTTTTCGGTGACGCGGGCGGTGAGCACGCGGCCCTGGCCGGGTTCTTCGCTGAAGGTGTAGCTCACCGCCTCGAAGTCGCCCCAGCCGTACAGGCGTTGCAGGTCCTGGTCCACGCGGCTCGCGTCGAAGGCCTCGCCGGGCTGGGTCTGCATGCCGTCGAGCACGGCCTGCGGGTTCACGCGCTGCGTGCCGCTGACCTGGATGGCGTCGATGCGCTGCCCGCCGGGATCCTGCGCCGCCTCGCGCGCTGCCAGCAGCGCGCTGAATTCGGCTGGGCTCAGGCCGTGGGCGGCCAGGGTCGCGCTGGCCGCGCGCGCGGCGGCCTCACCGGCCCGGGCGGCGTCGGAGAGGTGGTCGAAGTCGCTGCTGCTCACGCGGCTGAGGTCGGGCGTGATGAGCACGTCGCGCGGGCCCAACTCCTTGAGCGACTGCGCGACGTTGGTCGTGGTGAGGATGCGCAGCATCTGCTCGGAGGCCGAGAGCAGGGAGGTGATGTCCTCCCGGCGCAGCAGCGGCGTGCCGATGTTGACCGCGATCACGATGTCCGCGCCCATGCGGCGCGCCACGTCCACCGGCAGGTTGCGGGTGACGCCACCGTCCACCAGCAGGCGGCCCTCGAGCTCCACCGGACTGATGACGGCCGGGATGGCCATGCTCGCGCGCACGGCCTGGGTGAGGCTGCCGTGGTCGAGCTCCACCATCTCGGAGGTGGCGAGGTCGGTGGCGATGGCCCGGAAGGGCACCGGGAAGTGGTTGAAGTTCACGCTGCGCTGGCGCGCCGTGAGGCGGCGCAGCACGGCCTCCAGCGCCACGCCGGCCACCGCGCCCTTGGGCAGCGAGAGGCCATGCGGGCCCAGGCCCATCTCGGGGCCGACGTAGTTGGCCGCGTCGTCGGCCTTGCGCCGCATCGGCAGGTTGTCGCGCACCACGTCGTGGAACAGCGTGGCCGTGCTCAGGCCTTTCATTTCCTCTTCGATGGTGGCCAGCGGCAGCCCGGTGGCGTAGGCCGCGCCCACGATGGCGCCGGCGCTGGTGCCCACGACCAAGTCGACCGGCACCCGCAGCTCCTCCAGCACCTTGAGCACCCCGATGTGCGCGCCGCCCCGGGCGCCGCCGCCCGAGAGCACCAGGGCGATGCGGGGGCGCTGCGCGGCCGGGCCGCTGCCCGGGGCCACGGGGCCGCCGGTCTGGGCCGTGGCGTTCAGACAGGCGAGGGACCACACCAGTGCGAAGGCGATGCGCAGGGTCATGCACGGATGATAGAAGCGGGCGTGGCGAAAGCGAACCGGCGTTACAGTGATCCGTTCCCACAAGAGGCCGCCCCATGTACCTGCCACCTCAGTTCGCTGCCAAGGACCCCGCCATCGCCCTGGAGCTGTTGCGCGCGCACCCGTTCGCCAGCCTGATCTCCACCGACGACGAGGGCCTGCCCTTCGTCACCCACCTGCCGCTGCACCTGCTGGAGGAAGACGGTGGCCTCACGCTGCTGGGCCACTGCGCCAAGCCCAACCCGCACGGGCGCTACCTGGCGGCGCGCCCGCAGGCGGTGGTGACTTTTCTCGGGCCGCATGCCTACATGACGCCGCGCGTCTACCCCGATCTGACCCGCGTGCCGACCTGGAACTACCTGGCGGTGCACGCCACGGTGCAGGCGCGTGTGCTGGACGGCTTCGACACCAAGGACCGATTGCTCAAGCACCTGATCCACGACCACGACCCGGCCTATGCGGACCAGTGGCGCGGGCTGGAAGAGGACTTCCAGCACAAGCTGATGCAGGGCATCACCGCCTTCGAACTGCGGGTGACGAACCTTCAGTGCAAGGTCAAGCTCAACCAGCACCGGCCCGAGTCGCACGCCGCCATGCTGGCGGCCTACCAGGCCGGTAACGCCGACGAGCAGGCGCTGGCCGGCTGGATGCGCCGCCTGGGCATGGCGGCCTGAGCTGTCAGCGCGCGCTCTGGCGCAGGGCGGTGGACGCGGCCGCGAACTGCTGGGTGGCCTGGCGCAGCAGCGACTGGTCGGACGAGACCACGAAGCAGTCGATGCCGCGCCCGCGGAACGCGATGGCCTCGGCCTCGTTGGGCACGAACATGGCCGCGCTCACACCGGCCGCCTTCGCCGCCTCGATGATGCGATCGCAGGCCTCGGACACGGCCGGCGCGCGGTTGTCGTCCAGGCCCATCGACAGCGCGAGGTCGGCGCGGCCGATGAAAAGGCCGTCCACGCCCGGGGTGGAGGCGATGTCGAAGGCCTCGGTGACGCCGTCGGGGCTTTCGATCTGGCACAGGATCAGCGTCTGGTCGCCCGCGTCCAGCGCATCGGCCATGCGCAGGGTGCCGTAGCCGGCGCAGCGCGGCGAGATGGAAAAGCCCCGGCTGCCCTGGCGGTAGCGGGCGCGCGAGACCACTTCACGGGCCTGCGCCGCGCTGTCCACGCGCGGCACCAGCAGGCCGGCAGCGCCCAGGTCGAGCACGGACTGGATGGTGGCGGGCGCGGTGTCGGGGATGCGCACCAGCACCGGGATGCCGCTGGCGCGCCCGGCCATCATGTGGCGGTCCAGCGCGAGGCGGTCGAAGGGCGCGTGCTCGGCGTCCACCACGACGAAGTCCAGATCGGTCGTGCCCAGGATCTCGGTGATCTGGGGGGAGTCGGTTTTCACGAACGTGCCGAGTGTGAGTTCGCGTTGGCGGATGTGGCCCCGTGTTTTCATCGAGCGGTGTTTCCTGTGGATGGCGGGCGTTGTTGCCCAAGCCGCCATGGTCACGGTGCCGGTGCGGCGCGGCAAGCGCCGCGGCGCGACTTTCCGCAGGTCAGAAAGGCGCGCCGGTGTCCGGGCTGGGCGGCAGCCGCGTGGCGTAGGCCTCGCTCACGGCGGCGGCGGCCGCCTGGAGTTGTGGCGCGCATTGCGTCACGGTGGCCGGTGTCATGAGGTTGCCGAAGGTGGTCATGCCCATGAGACCCACGACCTCGGTGCGGTGCATCACCGGCGTGGCCAGCGTGGCGGTGCGCCGTTGCGGATTGGGCTGGCGCACGGCGTAACCCTGCTGCCGGATGGCCGCGAGTTCCTGCAGCAGCAACTCCTCGTGGCCGAGCTGGCTGCCGCCGGGCGCGGCGCGCAGCATGTCGAACAGGATCTCGCGCTCCACCTCGGGGCAGAACGCCAGGTAAACACGACCCATGGCGGTGTCGGCCAGGCCCAGGCGCCGGCCGATGGTGGTGGAGTGCGCGGCGATCGGGCTGTAGGGCATGCCGCTGTAGCGCACCACGATGGCATCGCCATCGAGCACGCCCAGCGCCACCGGCCACTTGATGGCCTTGGTCAGGCGCAGCGCCAGCGGCGATCCCACCTCGACCAACAGCGACTTCTCGGTGAAGCCGCCGCTCATCTCCAGGATCTTTTCCGTGAGGCGGTAGACGCCCACGCCGCCCTCCAGCCGCACATAGCCTTCGAGCTGCAGGGTGTGCAGGATGCGGAAGATGGTGGACTTGGGCAGCGCGGTCTGCAGGTGCAGGCTGTGCAGGCTCCAGGTCGGCTGCGTGTTCATGATCCGCAGGATCTGCAGCGCGCGCGAGATGGCCCGGATCGATCCACTGGGTTGCTCGTCGGGGGCGTCGGGGTCGTCGGCCATGGGCATCATCGCTCCGCTCCCGCAGGGGCGGGAGGGGGAGCGGATCATACCCTTGAGCGCCATGGCGCGGCCCCGGCTCAGTACCACAGCGCCTTGTCGACGCGGTTGACGAGGGCCTGGCCGGCGAGGAAACGCTGGCAGTTGTCGCGCAGGATCTTGTAGCGGCGCTCGTTGTAGTACGGCCCCCACATGGCCACGTGCGGCGTGATGAACACGCCGGGCTGTGTCCACAGCGGGTGGCCGACGGGCAGGGGTTCCTGCTCGAACACGTCGAGCCCGGCGCCGCCGACCTCGCCGGCCTGCAGAGCGGCGAGCAGGTCGTCCAGCCGCGTGGTCATGCCGCGCCCGATGTTGATGAAGAAGGCGCCGCGCTTCATGCGCCGAAAGCGCGCGCGGTCGAACAGGCCTTCGGTCTCGGGCGTGTGTGGCACGGTGACGATGACGAAGTCGGCGCGCGGCAGCAGCTCGTCCAGCGCCTGCGCCGGGTGCAGCTCGGCCATGCCTTCCGGGGGCGAGGTGCGCTGCGCGTCGGTGCCGATCACGTGCACACCGAAGGCCGCGAGCAGGCGCGCGGTTTCCGCGCCGATGCCACCCACGCCCACGATGAGCGCCGTGGCCTCCGGCAGGTAGACCGTGCCTTCGTAGCGCGGTGGCTGCAGCCACTCGCCGCGCTGCTGCTGCGGGATGAAACGGTGCAGCGCGCGCGAGAAGGCCAGCACGAAGGACAGGATGTGCGCGCTGATGTGGTCGTTGAAGATGCCGCGCACGTTGGTCACGGTCACGCTGTGGCTCACCAGCTCGGGAAAGAAGTAGCCGGTGGGTGGCGCGGCCAGCGGCGAGTGCAGCCAGCGCAGGCGCGGCGCGGCCGCCAGCAGCGCGGGCGTGAGCGTGCCCACGGCCGCGTCGGCCTGCCCGATGGCCGCCAGGGCCGCGTCATCGGTCTCGGCGACGACGATCTTCAGCTCGGGCAAGGCCGCGCCCAGCCGCTGCGCCCAGTCACGGGTGGCGGGGATCTGGGGCGGGAGCATCAACAGGGTGGTCGGCATGTCGGCTTACTCCAGCTTGATGCCGGCCTGCTTGATCACCTTGCCCCACTTGTCGTTCTCCTGGCGCAGGAAGGCGGCGTAGCCGTCGGGCGTGCCGCCCACGGGCGAGACGCCGCTGGCGGCCATGCGGTCCAGCAGCTCCTTGCTTTTGAGCGCGGTGTTCATCGCGGCGTTGAGCTTGTCGATGCGCGCCTGGGGCGTGCCCTTGGCGACGTGCAGGCCCACCTGCGTGGTGGCTTCGTAGCCGGGGTAGCCGGACTCGGCGATGGTGGGCACGTCGGGGTAGGCGGAGACGCGCTTGGGGCCGGTGAGCGCGAGGATGCGCAGCTTGCCCGACTTCACCTGCGGATCGGCGAAGGAGACCGAGGCCACCATGAAGTCGATCTGGCCGGTGAGCAGGTCCAGCACGGCGGCGGACTCGCCCTTGTAGTGCACGGTGCCGATGTCCAGCCCGGCCGCGATCTTGAACAGCTCGCCGGCCAGGTGGTTGGAGGTGCCGTTGCCCGGCGTGCCGTAGAACATGCCGCCTGGCTTGCCCTTGGCCTTGCCGACCAGCGCGCCCAGGTTGGGTGCGCCTTTCTCGGCGTTGACGAGGATGGTCTGCTCGATGCGCAGCACATGGCCCACGGGCGGCAAGTCGGTGGCGACCTTGTAGGGCAGCTTGGCGTCCATCAGCGGCAGGATCACCGTGCTGCCGGTGGCGCAGAAGCAGATCGAGTAACCGTCGGGCGCGGAGCGCGCCACGTTGCCGGTGGCGATGGAGCCACCCGCGCCGGGCATGTTCTCGACCACGACGGTCTGGCCCAAGGCCTTGGCCATCTCACCGCCCACGAGGCGGCCGAACAGGTCCATGGTGCCGCCCGCGGCGAACGGCACCACCAGGCGGATGGGCTTGTTGGGGAAATCGTCCGCCTGGGCGTGCGCTGCGGATGCGCCCAGCACGAGGGCGGCACCGGCCAGCGCGCCGAGCAGGGTGCGTTGAAGTGGTTTCATGAATGTCTCCGGGTCTCGATGGAAGAAAAGGAATCGATCGATGATTCCCGAGCGGCTCCAGGGGTGTCAACGAAACTCGGCCCGCTTTCCGGCAGGCAGAAAACGGCCGCGTTCGCATTGCCTCGATGGCGCAGGCCGGGTGATGATCACCGCATTCCCGATCCATTCCTCGCACCCTTCATGCCATCCACGCCCGCCCCCTCGTCCCCCGGTGTCCGTCCACGCAGCTTCGCGGCCTTTCTCGACCATCCCGCGCTCACTGTCGCGGGCAACCGCCACCGGCGCATGCGCGCGCAGAACCTCATCGTGGAATGGATCGAGGCGGGCACCGAGCCCTTCGAGGTCGAGAGCACCGCCGAGATGCTGCTGGTCTTTCCCGATGCGGGCGCGGTCATCTCGCCAGCCGGGCAGGGGCCCAGCGGGGTGGTGCCCCACGCGGGCTGCGTGTGCGTGCTGGCCGCCGGCCGCTCCAGCGTGCGGCTCGCCGTGCCCGGCACCTGCGCGGTGATCGCCTCGAACCGCCCGGACATCGAGCCCGCCACGGTGCTCAACGAAAGCGCCTACGCCGAGCCGGATGCGCGCATCAAGCCCACCGGCCGACCGTTCCGGCGCAAGCCCGGCGCGCCGCTGGTGCAGGTATTCGAAATGGCGAAGGTGCCGGCACCGGCCGACAACCCGCGCCTGAAGATGCTGCAGACCGACACCCTCAGCATCAACTGGGTGGAGTACCACGGCGTGCGCGACCGCACGGCGCTGAGCCCGCACAGCCACAGCGACCTCGAACAGGGTTCGCTCGCGCTGGCAGGCAACTTCATCCACCACCTGCGGGTGAACTGGGGCAAGGACGCCAACCTCTGGCGCGACGACGAGCACCTGGCTGCGCCATCGCCCTCGCTGGTGGTGGTGCCGGTGGACCTGGTGCACACCACCGAGGGCGTGGGCGATGGTCACCACCTGCTGATCGACCTGTTCAGTCCGCCGCGCGAGGACTTCATCGCACGCGGCTGGGTCCACAACGCGGGCGACTACAGCGCCAGCGCGGCGTCCGCGTGAACGCGCACCACGGTTGGCGGCGCGACACGCGCGAGCCGGCGGTGGCGCTGCCGCCGCTGTCGTGCGACTGCGCGGTCCACGTCTTCGACCCTGCGCGCGTGGACCTGCTGCTGCCCGGCCGCCGCTACGAGCCGCCGGTGGCCTGGCTCGACGAGCTGCGCACCCTGCATGAGCGGCTGGGCGTGCAGCGCGCGGTGCTGGTGCAGCCCTCGGTGTACGGCAACGACCACGCGGTGCTGCTCACCGCCTTGCGCGCGGACCCGGCGCGCTACCGGGGCGTGGCCCTGCTGGACGACAGCGTGTCCGACGCGGCCTGCGAAGAGCTGCATGCGGCGGGTGTGCGCAGCGCGCGCTTCAACATCCTCTCGCGCTTCGGTGCGGCGTTCGACGCCGTGGCCTTTCGCCGTCAGGTGCGCCGCGCCGAGGCCCTGGGCTGGATCATTTCGCTGCATGCCACCGCCGACGAGCTGGCGGCGCACGCGCGCCTGCTGCTGGACCTGCGCGCCGAAGTGGTGGTGGACCACCTGGCCTACCTGAACCCGGGCGACCTCGACGGCGAGGGCTTCCGCTTCCTGCGCGAGGCCGTCACGCGCGGCCACTGGTGGGTGAAGGTTTCGCGCGTGGACCACCGCTTCGCACCGCCATACGACGATGCGGTCGAGCTGATCCGCCGCGTGGTCGCCCTCAACCCCTGGCGCATGCTCTGGGCCACCGACTGGCCGCACCCGCTGTACGACGCGGCCACGACCACCATGCCCAACGACGCCGACCTGGTCGAGCTGTTCGCGCGCGCCGTGCCCGACGCCGCCCTGCGCGAGCAGATCCTGGCCCGCAACCCCGCCCGCGTGTTCGGTTTCCCCGACGCCTGATCCCCCTTCCGGAGAAGACCCCGCCTGATGAACGCCCAACGAAACGAACCCGTCCTGATCTGGGAGCGCGTGATGCCCGACGACCCCAGCATTCCCTGGCTGCGCGAACAGGGCTTCGACGTGCGCCTGGGCAAGCCCAACCACGACCCCGGCTACCGCCGCCACCTGGAGGCCGACTTCATCGCCGACGCCAAGGGTTGCCAGGGCGTGCTGATCTCCGGCGGCATCCGCGTCACGCGCGAGGTGATGACCGCCTTGCCCGGCCTCCAGGTGATCAGCAAGATCGGCGTCGGCGTGGACACGGTGGACGTGGCGGCCGCGAGCGACCTGGGCATTGCTGTCTGCAACACGCCCGGCGGCAACGATTCCGTGGCGGTGGCCGAGCACGCCATGACCCTGCTGCTGGCGCTGCGCAAGCAGCTGCACGTGTGGACCCGCAGCTACCTGCAGGGCGGCGGTTGGCGCAGCCCCCAGGTGTTTGCTGGCGGGCTGGACGGCAGCACGCTGGGCATCGTGGGCTTTGGCCGCATCGGGCGCGCGCTGGCGCAGCGCGTGGCGGGCTGGAACGTGCGCGTGCTGGTGCACGACCCGCTGGCCCGCGACCTCCCCGCCGGCGTGCAAGCCGTGGGCATGGACGAGCTGCTGGCGCAGAGCGACGCGGTGTCGCTGCATTGCCCGGCCTTGCCCGGCGACCGCCCGCTGCTCGATGCGGCGGCGCTCGCGCGCATGAAAGCCGGCGCCGTGCTGATCAACACGGCGCGCGCCACGCTGGTGGATGCGCCGGCGCTGGTCGCCGCGCTGGACGCCGGCACGCTGGCCGGTGCGGCCTTCGACGTGTTCGACCCCGAACCCCCGGCGCGCGACGACCCCTTGCTCGCCCACCCGCGCGTGCTGAGCACGCCGCACGTGGCTTCGTGGACCTGGGAGGGCTTCTTCGGCCGCCGCCAGCAGGCCGCCGAGAACCTCGCGAAAGTGGTGCGCGGGGAACCGGGTGCCGCCATCGTCAACCCTGTTCGCTGAATTTTTCCGGATCCTCCTGCCATGTACCTCGACCTCGACACCGCGACCGACTTCAAACGTTCCCTCTTCAACGCCATCGTCGCGCCCCGGCCCATCGGCTGGATCAGCACCGTGAGCGCGGACGGCCGCGTGAACCTCGCGCCGTTCTCGCACTTCAACCTGGTGTCCACCGCGCCACCGGTGGTCATGTTCTCGTGCAACGCGCCCGACGACCGCGAGGTGAAGGACACCATCGCCAACGTGCGCGCCACGGGCGAGTTCGTCACCAACCTCGTGACCTGGGACCTGCGCGAGCAGATGAACCTGTCCTCGTTCAACGCGCCTCACGGCACGGACGAGTTCAAGATCGCCGGCCTGGAGAAGGCCGCCAGCCGCAAGGTGCGGCCGCCGCGCGTGGCGGCGTCGCCGGCCTGCATGGAATGCCAGTTGCTGCAGATCATCAACATCGACCCCGTCGGCCCCGGGGACACGTTCAGCAACGTGGTCTTCGGCCGCGTGGTGGCGCTGCACCTGGACGACCAGTTCATCGAACCCAGCGGGCGCTTCGACGTGGTGCGCACGCGCCCGCTCACGCGCCTGGGCGGCAACCAGTACGCCTCCACCGGGCCCATCGTCGAGCTGGGACGGCCCAACCCGCCCCGGGCCTGAGGCCTCAGCGCACCGCCACGCGGTGCACCGCGACGCGGGTGGCTGGCAGGGGCCGCGTGGGCACGATGTCGGCCAGCGTGACGCCGTCGAGCCGCGCCAGGAAATCCTGCAGAGCACTGTGCAACACGCCGGTCAGGGCGCAGTCGCCCGTGCGCACGCAGGTGTTGCCGCTGGAGAAACATTCGACCAGGTGGAAATCGGGCTCCATGTCGCGCACCACCTCGCCCAGGCCGATCTCGTGAGGGTCGCGCGCCAGCCGCATGCCGCCGCCCTTGCCGCGCACGGTCTCGATCCAGCCCAGCAGGCCGAGGTGGTGCGTGACCTTCATGAGGTGGGCTTCGGAGACGCCGTGGGCCTGCGCGGCCTCGGCGATGGTGCACAGGCGATCCGGCTGCTGCGCGAGGTACATCAGCAGGCGCAGGGCGTAGTCGGTCATGGTGGTCAGGCGCACGGAGGGCCTCCGTCGAGCAACAGGTCGGCGGGCACCTCGTCCGGGCTGTTGCTCATCTGGTAGCCGTACCAGAGGCTTTGCGCGATGCGCTGCGCCATGGCGAAGGCCTGCTCGCCCATGGCGCGGTTGGGCAGGGCGTCGGTGGTCTCGCGGAACAGGGCCAGCCAGCGTTGGAACAGGGCCGGCGTGAGGCCGGGCAGGGCGGCGTGGCGCGGCATGGGTGCGCCGGTGAAGCGGCCGGTGCGGCGCAGGATGGAGGACCAGAAGTCCACCAGGTGCGTCAGATGGCGGTCCCAGTCGTGGATGCGGGCGTTGAAGATGGGACCGAGCACCTCGTCGCGCCGCACCCGCGCGTAGAACGCATGGACCATGCTCGAAACCTCTTCCTCGGTGCAGACCGCCATGACGCTCATGATGTTTCCCGTGCACGGACCCCCCGCGCCCTCGGCGCGCAAAAAGATCCATCTAGAATCAATCTTATGGGAGATCGATCTCCCCCGCGCGCGCCAGGGCCGCCAAGCGGCGCTTCCCTGATCCATCTCAAGACTTCCGGAGACCCGTTTGAACCCCGATGGCCAGCCTCCCGCCGCGCGCTTCGAAGGTGCCACCCGTTTCCTCGCGGCGTTCTGGCCGGCGCCGGTGCGCGTCGATGCCCACGAGCGCTGGCGCAGTGTGGCCGGCGCAGGCCTGGGCATCCTCTTCACGGCCCTGGTGAGCCGCTGGTGGGCGGGGGCGAATGCCATGGGCCCCTGGCTGGTGGCGCCGCTGGGCGCGAGTGCCGTGCTGGTGTTCGCGCTGCCCGCGAGCCCGATGGCGCAGCCCTGGTCGGTGGTGGGCGGCAACACGCTCTCGGCACTGGTGGGCGCGGCCTGCGCCATGCTGGTGCCCGACCCGGCCTGGGCGGCGGCGCTGGCCGTGGCGGCGGCGATCGCGCTCATGTTCGCGCTGCGCTGCCTGCACCCGCCGGGCGGCGCGACCGCGCTGCTGACTTCATTGGGCGCCATGGGTTTCCATTTCGCGGCCTTCCCGATGTTCGTGAACTCGCTGCTGCTGGTGGTGGCGGGCGTGGTCTACAACAGCCTGAGCGGGCGGCGCTACCCGCATGCCCAGGTGCGCGTGGTGCACGAGCCGGCCGCCGCCCCGGCCCGCTTCAGCGCGGCCGACCTGGACGCGGCGCTGGCGCACTACAACCAGGTGCTGGACGTGAGCCGCGACGACCTGGAGGAACTGCTGCACCACGCCGAGTCGGCGGCCTACCAGCGCAACTTCGGCAGCCTGCGCTGCGGCGACATCATGACGCCCGAGCCCATCGCGGTGTCCTTCGGCACCCCGTTGCGCGAGGCCTGGGGCCTGATGCGCCAGCATCGCATCAAGGCGCTGCCGGTGGTGGACCGGGCGCGGCGCATCGTGGGCATCGTCACGGTGTCGGACTTCATGCGGCACGCCGAGCTCGATCGGCACGAAGGCATCGGCGAGCGACTGCGCGCGCTGATGCGGCGCAGCGGCGCGGTGCATTCGGACAAACCGGAGGTGGTGGGCCAGTTGATGACGCGCGAGGTGCGCGTGGCCAGCATCAACCGGCACGTGAGCGAGCTGGTGCCGCTGTTCTCGGAAGGCGGGCACCACCACATTCCCATCATCGACACGGAACGCCGGCTGGCCGGCATCATCACCGAGTCGGACCTGGTCAGGGCGCTGCACCGGGTGGCGCGGCCGGCGGACTGAGCACGAGCTCGGCGGCGTGCCGCGCGGCCGAGCACGGCCACCAGCGCGCCGAGGACCGTTTGGTATCTTCCAAGGTCTGAACCCGACGGCCCGCTCCGCGTGCCGGTCACCTTGAAAGGAGCTTTCGCGTGAGCACACCCGCCACCCCGCGCCACATCCTGCTGGCCACCGACCTGAGCAGCCGCAGCGACCGCGCCCTGGACCGCGCTGTGCGCCTGGCGCGCGAGTGGGACGCGCGCCTGGTCGCGCTGATGGTGGTCGAGCCCGAGCCGGCCGAGGCACCCACCTCGGTGCTGTCGCGCGCATCGGGCCTGAGCGGCGGCACCGCGCGCCGGGCGATGGTGGAGCAGCGGCTGCGCGCCGACCTCGCGTGCGAAGACGGTGAGCTGCCGCTGGTGCCCCGGGTCGAGCAGGGCGCCGTCACCGACACTGTGCTCACCGTGGCCATGGCCGAGGGCAGTGGCCTGATCGTGACCGGTGTGGCGCGCAACGAGGCGCTCAGCCGCGTGGTGCTGGGCTCCACCGTCGATGCCCTGGCGCGCCGCTCGCCCGTGCCTTTGCTCGTGGTGCGCAACCGGCCGCGCGCGACCTACAGCCACGTGATCGTGGCCAGCGATTTTTCGCCCGCGTCGCGCCACACCCTGCGCACCGCCGCCGCGCTCTTTCCCCAGGCCGAACTCACGCTGTTCCACGCCTTCGACAACCCGTACCCGGCGATCGGCGGCGTGGACACCACCAAGGTGCGCGCCGACGGCCTGTCTCAGGCAGAACGCGAGGCCGAGGCCTTCATCCAGTCGTGCGAACTGCCCGGTGATGTGGGCCTGCGCCTGCGCACCTGGCTGGAGCATGGCGACACGGGCCTGCTGCTGCACGCCCATGGGCAGGCGCACCCGGCGGACCTCGTGGTGCTGGGCACGCAGCAGCGCCGTGGCGTGCTCGGCCTGCTGCTGGGCAGCGTGGCGCAGCGCGTGCTGGAAATGGCCGAAAACGACGTGCTGGTGGTGCCACCAGAGGCCGCCTGAGTCCAGCGGTTCCGACGAACGGGCCCGTCTGGGGCCTCAGGACAACAGTTCGAGGCGTCGGGGTGGACCGGCCCGATACCGATATTTACACTGGTGGCGTCTGAACTTTCCGCGAGCGGTGCTGTCCATTCTGCGCGCCCACCACTCCCTGACCGCCTTGCACCCATTGCCCCACCGTTCATTGCGCTTCTCGCTGCCGCTGCAACTGGCCCTGGCCGGCGCGCTCGGCATCGGCTCCCTGGCCATTGCGCAGGCCGAAACACCCCCACCTGCCCTGGCCCCGGCAACCCAGCAGCTGGCGGTGGCCGCGCCCGCGAGCCCCACTGTGGCGGTTCCTCCGGTCGCCCAGCAGCTGGCGGCGATCGACCCGCGCTGGAGTTCGAGTTTCGAGGCCTTCGCCGCCGCCGACCTGAAGCAGGCGCCGCAGCCGGGCGGCGTGGTCTTCGTGGGCAGTTCGTCGATCCGCCTGTGGAACGACCTGGAAACCAGCTTTGCCGACCAGCCCGTGGTCATCAAGCGCGGCTTCGGAGGCTCTCAGTTGCTGGATTGCGTGAAGCTGGTGAACCGGCTGGTGCTGCCCTACAAGCCCCGCATGGTGGTGGTGTACGCGGGCGAAAACGACCTGTCCGAGGGCGCCACGCCGCGCGACGTGCTGGAGCGCTTCACGGCCTTCGTGCGCGCGGTCAAGGCCGAGCTGCCCGACAGCCGCATCGCCTTCGTCTCGATCAAGCCCAGCCCGTCTCGCGCGGGCATGCTGGCGGCGGTGCGCGAGACCAACGAGCTCATCAAGGCCTACAGCGTGACCGAGCCGCAGCTCGACTTCATTGACGTGTTTTCCTCCATGCTCGGCGCCGACGGCCAGCCCCGCCCGGAGCTGTTCCTGGGCGACCGCCTGCACCTCAACGCCGAAGGTTATGCGCTGTGGCAGCGCATCATCGCCCTGCACCTGAAGGGCTGACGAGGCGGGCCGCTTTTTTCGCGGCGCGGCGATCCCGGCCGAGCGACACGCGGGCCACGACCCACAGGGTGTAGAAGCCCACGAACAGGATCAGCAGGTCCACCGACCAGGGCCTGGCGGGGTTCGTGGCGCCGAACACGGCCAGCGCCAGCAGGGCCACCACCAGGTGGGCGCAGAACACCGGCAGGGCCGCCTTGCCCAGGGTTTCCAGGGGCCGCCAGCGCGGCAGGTGCCGTTTGAGCCAGGGGCCGAAATGCATCACCAGCACCAGCAGGGCCAGCAGGTTGATCAGGCGCAATGGGCCCAGGTGCCATTTGTCGAACATGAGGTTGACCACCGAGCCATCGGGCATCGGCGTCTGTCCCACGGCGTGGCGCCAGAGGAAGGCGCAGGCCGCCAGGGCGAGGGCGGTGCGCACCATCCAGCCCGGAAAGCGCGTGGAGGTGCGGTCCGGGCGGCTGTGCTCGGTGCCCATCCACAGGCCCATGGTCCACAGGAACTGCCAGGCGAAGATTTCGAAGGCACCCATGTCGCGGTAGCGCACCGGCATGTCGAACCAGCCGAAGGCCATCTGGTAGAGCGCCGGGCCCAGGCCGAACTGGGCGCCGAACCACAGCGCGAGGCTCAGCGCGATCACCGCGCGCCAGCCGTGCTCCCGGCCGTGCAGCAGCACCAGCGGGCTGAGCAGCATGAAGACGATGTAGATCGGCAGGATGTCCAGCAGCGCCGGGCTGTAGAGCAGCAGGCCGGCGCTCAGGGTGGCGACCACCGGCCGTTCGAGGAAGAAGGCGAGCAGGTCGGTCACGGCGCCTTCGCGCAGCGCCAGGCCCAGGCCGGCGATGGCGGTGAAGGCGAACAGGACCAGGGCCAGCTGGCAGGCGTAGAGCTTGAGCGCGCGGTTGAAGAAGGCGTTTTTCATCGCCTCCGCGCCCTGCGTGTCGGCCCTGGTGGAATACACACGGCCGGCCATGTAGGCCGACAGCAGCACGAAGCCCTCCGCGGCCGACACATAGCCCAGCGGCTGACCCAGCGGGTCCGCGAGCTTCGTGGGCAAGTGGGTGAGGGTCATCAGCACGAGCATCAAGCCGCGCATGGCATCCAGTTCCCACTGGCGATCGTCCTGGCTCATGGCGGTGGTGCGGGGCAGGTGGCGTGCCTGCCAGGTGATTCGATCCCTGATCGGGGCCGCAAAGCCCTGCAAAGTTCCCCGGCATGGGGAGGCGCGTCACTGGGCCTGGGAACGCGCGCGCCAGAAGACGCCGGGGCGCCGGCCGGCGCGCTCGCGCGCCTCCACCAGCATGGCCACCGCGAACAGGCCCGCGAACGCGGCCAGCAGCAGCGCGACGTCCGTGGTCCAGGGGCGCACAACCTGGGTTGAGCCGAAGAAGGCGAGGGTGAACAGCGCGATCACGATGTGGGCGCAGAAGACCGACAGGGAGTGCCGCCCCAGCAGCTCCAGCGCGTGCGGGCGCGGCAGCACGCGCACCAGCCAGGGGCCGGCGGCCATGAGCAGCACGAAGACGCTGGCGAAGTTCAGCACCCGCATGGGCCCGAGCGACCATTTGTCGAGCAGCAGACCGACGGCGGGCAGCCAGGGCAGCGGGTCCTGCCCCGCGATGTGGCGCCACGCCAGCATGGCCCCGGCGTACACGGCCGCCGGCGCCAGCACCCAGCCCGGCAGGCGCGGCCAGGGCTGTTCGCGCGCGCCGAGCCACAGGCCCGCGACCCACAGGGCCTGCCAGGCCAGCCAGTGGAAGGCGCCCATGTCCTTGTACGGGATGGGCAGGCCGGTCAGCGCCACGACCAGGTCGTACACGCCCCGGCCCAAGCCCCACTGTTCGCCCAGCCAGAGCAGGCCGCTGACGGCCAGCACGCCGAGCCAGCCGCGTTGCAGGCCGTGGCGCAGCAGCCAGGGGCTGGCCAGCATCATGAAGATGTAGAGCGGCAGGATGTCCAGCAGCGGCGGGTTGTGCAGCAGCAGGGCGGCGCCCACCACGGCGGCCTGCGGGTCGATGAAGAAGAATTCGAGCAGGCCGGTGACGCCGCCCTGCCGGTTGAACACCCCGAGCCAGGCGATGACGGTGAAGGCCAGCAGCAGCAGGCCCAGCTGGCACAGGTAGAGCTTGCGCACCCGTTCATGGAAGGCGGCCTGCATGGCGGGCAGGCCGTCGCGCCGGGCGCGGCGGCCGTACACGCGGCCGGCCATGAAAGCCGAGAGGAACACGAAGCCTTCGGCCGCCGATACAAAGCCGAACGGCTGGCCCGATGGCAACGAATACATCGTCGGCATGTGGGTCAGCGTCATCAGGACGAGCATCAGGCCCCGCAGGGCGTCGAGCTCCCAGCGGCGTTGCGGGGCGTGTGGCATCAGGGAAAACCAGTAGAGCCCGCGATCATGCCAGAGGGGCGCTGCGGCGGGCCCGCCAAGCCTGCAGAAACCCCCAGGACAGGCCGAGCACGGCCGCCAGCAGCGAGGCCAGCAGCACGCCCAGCTTGGCGGCGCCAAGCAGCTGGGCATCGTCGAAGGCCAGCGTGGCGATGAAGATGGACATGGTGAAGCCGATGCCGGCCAGCAGGCCCACCAGGCCGACGCCGGACCAGGTCACACCGCCGGGCAGCTGGCACAGACCCAGGCGCACCGCCAGCCAGCTGGCGCCGACCACGCCGAGCGGCTTGCCCAGCACCAGGGCCAGCACCACGCCCAGGGTGACGGTTTGCGCGCTGCCCGTGCCGAGGTCCACGCCATCCAGCGTCACGCCCGCGTTGGCCAGCGCGAACAGGGGCATCACTCCATAGGCGACCCAGGGGTGCAGTGCCATCTGCACGCGAATCACCGGTGCCTGCCCGCGCATGCGCACCGGCAGCACGGGCGTCATGAGGCCCAGCACCACGCCGGCCAATGTGGGGTGGGCGCCGGTCTGCAGCAGGCCCAGCCAGAGCACCGCCCCAGGGACCACGTAGGCCCAGGCCGAGCCGATGCCGATCTGCTGCAGGCCCAACACCATGAGCACGCCCAGGCCGGCCACCAGCAAGCCACTGAGATCCAGACCGCCGGAATAGAACAGCGCGATGATGAGCACCGCGACGATGTCGTCGATGATCGCCAGCGCCAGCAGCAGCACCCGCACATTGCCCGGGATGGAGCGGCCGAGCAGGGCCAGCACACCCACGGCGAACGCGATGTCGGTGGCGGTGGGCACGGCCCAACCGCGCAGTGTGGTGGGATCGGTGTTGAGCGCGACGTAGATCAGCGCCGGCACCAGGACCCCGCCCAGTGCGGCGGCCAGGGGCAGGGCGGCGAGCTTCAGGCTGGCCAGCGCCCCTTCGTGGATTTCGCGCCGGATTTCCATGCCCACCACCAGGAAGAACACGGCCATCAGGGCGTCGTTGATCCAGAAGTGCAGCGGCTGGCTGGATACGTAGGGGCCCAGGCCGATGGTCAGCGGTGCGTGCCAGATGGCGTGGTAAGTGCCCGATGCGGGGGAGTTCGCCCAGATGAGGGCAATGGCGGCAGCCAGCATCAGCACGATGCCGCTGACCGCTTCGATGTGGAGAAAACGGGAGAGGGCGGCGAATGCGCGGTCGGCGGCAAGCTGGGCGCGCGGCGGGGTCTGCCGGGTAGGGGCTCGGTTCATGGACGTATCAACTCCGCGCGGCGGCCCGACCAGCGCTTGAACCTGTTTCGCTGCGACAGGCAGCGCGAACACCCAACCTCGCATTTTACCCGATGGGGTATGGGCCCTGGCCTACACTCGCCGCATGCCCGACACGCCCGTTTCCGACGACGAACGCTTCATGCGCCTGGCGCTGGCCGAAGCCCAGGCCGCGGCCCTGGCCGGTGAGGTGCCGGTGGGGGCGGTGGTGGTGAAGGACGGCCGCGCGATCGCCACCGGCCGCAACGCCCCCATCGACGGCCACGACCCGACCGCGCACGCCGAAATCGTCGCCTTGCGCGCCGCCGCGCAGGCGCTGGGCAACTACCGGCTCGATGGCTGTTCGCTCTACGTGACGCTGGAGCCTTGCGCCATGTGCAGCGGGGCCATGCTGCACGCGCGCCTGGCCCGCGTGGTGTTCGGCGCGGCCGATCCCAAGACCGGCGCGGCGGGTTCGGTGCTCGATCTGTTCGGGCATGCCCGGATCAACCACCAGACCGCCGTGCAAGGCGGTGTGCTGGCCGAGGAGGGCGCGCAACTGCTGCGCGGTTTTTTCAAGGAGCGCCGAGTGAATCTCCACCCCCTGCGCGACGATGCCCTGCGCACGCCCGACGAGCGTTTCCAGAACCTGCCGGGCTATCCCTGGGCGCCGCGGTATGTGAGCGATCTGCCCGCGCTCGGTGGCCTGCGCCTGCACTATCTCGACGAAGGGCCGAAGGACGCGCCAATGACCTGGCTCTGCCTGCACGGCAACCCGGCCTGGAGCTACCTCTACCGCCACATGATCCCGGCGTTCCTGGCCAGCGGTGCGCGCGTGGTCGCGCCCGATCTGATCGGTTTCGGCCGCAGCGACAAGCCCAAGAAGGACGGCGCGCACTCGTTCACCTGGCACCGCCAGGTGCTGCTGGAATTCGTCGAGCGCCTCGACTTGCACAACGTGGTGCTGGTGGTGCAGGACTGGGGCGGGCTGCTGGGCCTGACCCTGCCCATGGCCGCGCCGCGGCGCTACCGGGGGCTGCTGGTGATGAACACCACACTGGCCACCGGGGAGGTGCCGCTGTCGCCCGGCTTCGTGGCCTGGCGCAACATGTGCGCGCAGAACCCCGAGTTCGACGTGGCGCGCCTGTTCGCGCGCGGCAACCCGCAGATGAGCGCGCCAGAGTGCGCGGCCTACAACGCGCCGTTCCCCGACCGGGGCCACCGCGCCGCGCTGCGCGCCTTCCCTCCCATGGTGCCCGAGCACGCCGACGACGAGGGCGCGGCCCTCAGCCGGCAGGCAAGGGACTTCTGGTCCACCGAATGGCAGGGGCAGAGCCTGATGGCCATCGGCCTGCAGGACCCGGTGCTGGGCGAGCCAGTCATGCAGGCCCTGCACGCGCAGATCCGCCATTGCCCCGAACCCCTCCGGCTGCCGCAGGCCGGTCACTTCGTGCAGGAACATGGCCTGTCCATCGCCCAGGCCGCGGTGCGCCATTTCGCGGCGGCCGCACCCGGATAATCGAGCCCTTTTTCGCCCAACACCATGAGCCACGGTCATACGCACACGCCCGCCTGCAGCCCCGATTGCAACCACAGCCACCACCACGGCACCAAGCACATCTACATCTATTCGCCCTCCAGCGCGGTGCGCGACAAGGCCGCGTTCCGCCGTGGCGTTGCGCGGCTCAAGGCGCTGGGCCACGAGGTCGAGATCGACGAGGCGGCGCTGAGCAGCCACATGCGCTTCGCGGGCGACGACGCCACGCGATTGGCCGCCATCGAGCGCGCCTCCGCCAGCGGCGCGAACGTGGCGCTGATTTCGCGCGGGGGTTATGGACTCACGCGCATCGTGGGAGACCTGCCTTTCAAGAAGATTGCCAAGGCGATCGAGCGCGGCACCCAGTTCGTGGGCCTGAGCGATTTCACGGCGCTGCAGATGGCGGTGCTGGCCAAGACCGGTGCCGTCACCTGGGGCGGCCCGGCATTGGGGGAGGACTTCGGCGCCGAAGTGCCGGACGACATCATGGAAGCCTGCTTCGACGACCTGCTCGTGGGCCATGGCGAAGGCTCGGGCTGGCGGCTGCCGGTGTCGGACGCGAAGGCGGCACCGCGCAAGGACGGCGAGGAAGCGCCCGTGTTCCGGCTGCGCGGTGCCACGCTGTGGGGCGGCAACCTCAACGTGATCTGCGCGCTCGTGGGCACACCTTATCTGCCTCAGGTCAAAGGCGGCATCCTGTTCCTGGAGGACGCGAACGAACACCCGTACCGCATCGAGCGCCAACTCACGCAGTTGCTCAACGCGGGAATCATCGGCCAGCAGAAGGCGGTGCTGATGGGCTCGTTCAACCGCTTCAAGCTGGTGCCGGGTTACGACCGGGGTTTCAAGCTGCAGACGGTGATCGACTGGATGCGCACGCGCACGAAGACGCCGGTGTTCACGGGCCTGCCCTTCGGGCACGTGCCGACCAAGGTGTTGCTGCCCGTGGGGCGCAAGGTGGATCTGATGGTGGAAGGGCGCGATGCCCTGATTTACTGGGGCTGAAGGCCTTGTGGCGAGATCAGGACCTGCGCGCGCGGCCAGCGTCGATCAGGCTCTTGGGCACCAGGCCCTGGAACACCGGCGAGAGGCTTTGCACGCGGTGCACCGCAAGTGCCTCGCCGTGCAACTGGCTCAGCACGGCCACCATCTCGGCGCGTGCGAACCACAGGGCGTGCGCGTCGTGCAGGTACTTCAGCTTGCGCGTGAGCTGCGGGTTGGCCTTGGCGCCTTCTTCGCCCAGCACCGCGAGCATGGCTTCGCGCACCGGCTCCAGGGACTCGGGCGAGTCCTTGCGCGTCTCGGGGCTGAGAAGGGCGGAAATGCTGTTGCGGATACCGGGTTTGAACCAGCGCATGGAAGTGGCCTCAACGACTTTGTACTAATTGGATACAGGATACGTCGCGACACCACGGATGTGCAATCGGGAAAGTTTGACAACACTCAAAAAACAACAAATAAATCATATGTTTATCGCCGATTTTTGATTGACTTCATGAGGTGTGTAATACCTTTTTACGCATTCGTTAACAATTGGCATCGACGTGGTGCCATCGAGCAGGCCGGGTCGGGTGCACTTTTTTTCAACCACCAGGACCCGCTTTCGAGGGCCCGAAACGGCGGTTTTCCGACACGCCTTCATACATTGGGTGGTGTGTTGTAATCCAGCCGATATGTCTTCTTTCCTATGGCCGAACTGACAATTGCTTTCGTGGATCTGACGGGTAGCGTCTCGGTGTTTGAAACACTGGGCAACGACCGCGCCACCAAGGCCGTCACCAAGCTGACCCAGTGGATTGGCTCCATGGGCGTGGAGAACGGGGGCACGGTGGTGAAGATGCTGGGCGACGGCGTGCTGATGTCGTTCGCCAACAACCGCAATGCGGTCGACGCGATGGTGCTGATCCAGCAGGAGCACGCCAAGCGCGTCATGCAGTGGCCCGACCGCCTCAAGCTCATGATGCAGATCGGCATGGCGCGCGGCCAGGTCGTGGTGGTCGATGGCGATTGTTTCGGCGACGCGGTCAATGTGGCCTCGCGCCTGAGCGACCTGGCCGGCCCCGAACAGATCATGGCCACCGACACCGTGATCCGCAAACTTGGCGCCCGCCATGGCGTGCGCAGCCGCAGCCTGGGGCCGATGCGCATCAAGGGCCGGGTGGAGCCCTGCGAGGTGTTCCGCGTCGAGTGGCAGCCCGAGATGCTGTCCGAGTTCCTCACGCTGCCGGCCGACCTGCACGCCCTGAGCCCGATGAAGGAGTCCGTGTTCGGAGGGTTCGAGGTGTCCTGGCTCGACACCACGCAGGTCTTCAGCCTGACCGACCTGCCGATGAAAATCGGCCGCGTGCCGGAGGCCGATTTCGTGGTGAGCGACCCGCGCGTCTCGCGCATGCACGCCAGCATCGACATCCGCTCGGGCAACTACGTGCTCGAAGACATCAGCAGCTACGGCACCTGGGTGCGGTTCGGCGCGGGCGACAACGTGATCGCCCTGCGGCGCCAGGAGTGCCTGCTGCACAGCGACGGCGAGATCGCCATGGGCGCGCCCTTCAGCGACTTCAGCGCGCCCACGGTGCGGTTCCGGCTGGTCGACGGCCAGATGTCGATCGGGCCGATCGGCATCGAAAAGTAAGCAGGCGCGGCAGAGAAGGCCGCGAGGCGGCGCACGGGACACCCGCGCGCCGTCGGGATCACAACAATGAGTGGGGACATTTCGTGCGCTGGATCAAACGACTCTTTGCCTTGCTGTCGCTGCTGGTGGTGCTCGCCGCCGCGCTGGCCGCCTTCTATGCCTGGCGCAGCCTGCCGAAAACCGAGGGCAGCCTCAACCTGGGTGGGCTGTCCGCGCCGGTGAAGGTGCACCGCGACGCAAGCGACGTCACGCACATCCTGGCCGGCAAGCCGCGCGACGCCTGGATGGCCATGGGCTACGTGCACGCGCAGGAGCGGGGCTGGCAGCTGGAATTCAACCGCCGCATCATGCGCGGCACCTTGTCCGAGGTGCTGGGTCCGACCACGCTGGAGACCGACAAGCTCATGCGCACGCTGGGCATCCGGCAGGCCGCGCGCCAGCAGCTGGAAACCCTGCCAACCGAGGCCCGCGAAGCCCTGCAGGCCTACAGCGACGGCGTGAATGCCTTCTTCGCCCACAGCGAACAACTGCCTTCGCCCGAGTTCCTGTTGCTGGGCGTCAGCCCGCGCGAAGAAGCGGCCGCGGGGCGCTACTGGGACCCGGTCGATTGCGTGGCCTGGTCGCTCATGATGGCGCTGGACCTGGGCGGCAACTGGGGCAACGAGTTCGCCCGGTTCACCGCGCTGGAGGCGATCGACACCAAGGCCCTGTGGGAGCTGTTCCCGCCCTACCCGGGCGAACAGCCCGCGGCCACCGCCGATCTCGCCAGGCTCTACCGCGAACTGGGCGTCTACCGGGGCAAGCCAGTCACGACCTCGAAGGCCGAGGTGCCGGCCGCATCCGGCATCGTCGCCTCGGCGCGCGGGCAGATCGGCGCGGAGCTGCAGCGCTGGGCCGACGAGCTGGGCAACATCGAGGGCAAGGGCTCGAACAACTGGGTGGTCAACGGCTCGCGCACGGCCTCGGGCATGCCCTTGCTGGCCAACGACCCGCACCTGGGCCTGAGCGCGCCCGCCATCTGGTACTTCGCGCGCCTGCAGGCGCCCGATGCCGACGGCATCAAGGGCATGGACGTGATGGGCGCCACGCTGCCCGGCACGCCCTTCGTGGTGCTCGGCCGCACGCAGCAGGTGGCCTGGGGTTTCACCAACACCGGCCCGGATGTGCAGGACCTCTACCTGGAGCAGATCAACCCCGCCAATCCCGCTCAGTACCGTGTGCCGTCCCCCTCCGGTGAACCGGCCTGGGCCAACTTCGGCCTGCGCATGGAGACCATCCGGGTCAAGGGACAGCCCGACGTGAGCCACATGGTGCGCAGCACCCGCCACGGCCCGGTGCTGAGCGATGCGCAGGCACGCCATGGCGAGGTGATGGACACCAGCCGCTTCGTGCTCGCGCTGCGCTGGACCGCGCTGGACGCCGACAACCGCAACGTGGTCGCCACCCTGGAGTCCAACCGCGCGCAATCGGTCGATGAGCTCCAGAAGGCGTTCCGCGATTTCCATTCGCCGATGCAGAGCGTGGTGATGGCCGACCGCACGGGGCGCATCGCCTACAAGGCCGCGGGCCGCGTGCCCCTGCGCGCGCCGGAGAACGACATCCGCGGCGTTGCACCGGCGCCGGGCTGGGACGTGCGTTACGACTGGGCCGGCTGGTTGCCCTACGAAGAGACGCCGCAGGACGACGGTGCGCGCGGCTGGATCGCCACCGCCAACCAGCGCATCCACGCCGCGGACTACCCGCACTTTCTGACCCAGGACTGGGCCGCGCCCTACCGCCAGGAGCGCATCGAAGCGATGCTGGCGCAGACCCCGAAGCACACGCTGGACTCGTTCCGCGCCATGCACGCCGACCAGCAGTCGGCCGCCACGGTGCGCCTGCTGCCGTTTCTGCAGAAAGCCAAGTCGGACCACCCGCTGGCGGCCGCCGCACAGGCTGCGCTGCGTGAATTCAACGGCGAGATGCGCGCCGATGCCGCCGCGCCGCTGATCTACAGCGCCTGGGTGGATGCCTTCACGCGCCGCGTGGTGGGTGGGCGCGTGGGCCAGGCGCGCTTCGAAGGCATGTACGGCAAGCGCCTGTTCCGCAACGCGGTGGAAGGCATTCTGGAGCGCGACGACGCGAGCTGGTGCGGTGCGGCGGGTTGCGCGGCGGCCAGCGGCCTGGCCCTGACGGACGCCTTGAACAAGCTGCAGACCGCGCATGGCGCCGACGTGGCTGCTTGGCGCTGGGGCGATGCCCACCCGGCGATCTCGGCGCACCGCCCGTTCGGCAACGTGAAGCCGCTGGCGGCGCTGTTCGACGTGCGCACGCCCACAGGGGGCGATCCCTTCACCGTCAACGTGGGGCAGTACCACCTGGACAAGGCCGATGCACCGTATGCCAACCGCCATGCGGCCAGCCTGCGCGCGGTCTACGACCTCGCGGACCTGGACAACTCGCGCTTCATCTACCAGACCGGGCAGAGCGGCAACGTGTTCTCGGGCCGCTACCGCGACATGAGCGACACCTGGGTGGCGGTGCAGTACCGCGTGCTGACGATGAAGCCGGCGCAGTGGCGCACCACGCTGGAACTGCGGCCGCCGGCCGCGCCCTGAACCCGGGTTACTTCAGATTGCCCGAGAGGAACTGCGCCAGCCGTTCGCTCTTGGGCCGTGCCAGCACTTCCTTGGGCGCACCCTGTTCCTCGATGCAGCCCTTGTGCAGGAAGATGAGGTGCGAGGACACCTCGCGCGCGAAGCCCATCTCGTGCGTCACCACCACCATGGTGCGGCCTTCCTCGGCCAGCAGCTTCATCACGCGCAGCACCTCGCCCACAAGCTCGGGGTCGAGCGCGCTGGTGGGTTCGTCGAACAGCATCACGTCGGGTTCCACCGCCAGCGCGCGGGCGATCGCCACGCGCTGCTGCTGGCCACCGCTCATGTGCGAGGGATAGCGGTCTTCCACGCCCTTGAGGCCCACGCGCTCCAGGTAGCGGCGCGCGGTCTCCACCGCTTTTTCTTTCGGGATGCCCAGTACGTTCACCGGCGCCTCGATGATGTTCTGCAGCACCGTCATGTGGGCCCAGAGGTTGAAGTGCTGGAACACCATGGCCAGCTTGGTGCGCAGGCGCTGCAGCTGCGCGGCGTTGACCGCGCGCAGTTCACCGTGGCGGTCGGCCTTGAGCTGCAGCTCTTCACCACCGAGCACGATGCGCCCGCTGTTGGGGTGCTCCAGCAGGTTGATGCAGCGCAGCAGCGTGCTCTTGCCCGAGCCTGAGCTGCCGATCAGGCTGATCACGTCGCCCGCATTGGCTTGCAGGGAGACGCCTTTGAGCACTTCGTTGGCGCCGAAGCGCTTGTGGATGTCCTGCACCTCCAGAAGAGGGCGGCCGGGCGTTCGGTTGGCGGTGGGTTCTGCAGTCATGTTCGATGCCCGATGAATAGAAAAGCTCAGGCGCCCAGCAGGTCGCCCGAGCGGAAAGGCGTCTCGCCAGCGATCTTGCCCACCTCGCCGCCCGAAACCACATAGCGTTCGCGCACGGCGGCGTACAGCACACCGGCCACCTCGGCGCGCACTTCGTGCACGCGGGCGGCCGCCGGGGCGGTGGGGTCGATGACCTCGGCCACCACGTCGCCCACCGCCAGGGTGGCGCCGGGCTGCACGAGAAAGACCAGCACACCGGGCACGGGTGAGCGCAGCGTCTGCGAGCCCGCCAGCGGCGTAGGCTGGCAGGCCAGGGGCGGCAGCGTGGCCGGCGCGCTGGCATGCAGGACCCCGGCGTGCGCCAGGAAGGCGAGGATGGCTTGCGCATCCTGGCGGGCGTGGTCGTGCGAGACATCGGCTTCGCCGCGCAGCTCCACCGTCGTGCTCGCGCAGGCCTGGGGCAGGGGGGCCTTGACGCCCGCGGCTTGCAAGCCGGCGACCAGTTGCCACCAGAGACCGGAGAGGCGTTCGTCGAACGGCCCGCCGCCCGATTCCTTCGCCAGCAGCACGGCCTGGCAGCCCAGCAGGCGCGCCAGCGGTTCGAAGGGCGGCCAGCAGGCCTCTTCGCTGTACAGGTGCATGACGGCCTCGGTGTCGCAATGCAGGTCCAGCACCAGGTCGGCGTCGTGCGAAAGCAGCAGCAGTTGCCGGCGCTGGCTGTCGATTTCGCTGGTCGCTTGCCACTGGTTCAGCCACTGGCCGACCAGCTGGCGCACGGTGGTCACATTGGCTTTTGCGTCCGCGCCCATGCGGGGGATGGCATCGGTCAGCACGGCGGCGGCCATGTCGGGGTAGTGCCGGTTGAAGTTCTGCGCGGTGTCGAACTCGAAGCGGCCCAGGGGCCGATGGTTCAGCCGCTGGCTCAGGCCGATCGGGTTGGCCGCCGGCACCAGAATCACCTCGCCCCGCAGCGGCCCGGCCTGCTCGGCGGCTTCCAGCTGCTGGCGCAGGTGGTGGGCGACCAGCATGCCGGGCAGTTCCTCGGCGTGCAGGCTGGCCTGGATGTAGACCTTGGGCCGGGCGCCTGGCGTGCCGAAGTGGAATCCCACAAGGGTCTTCTGGCTGCCCAGGCTGGGACTCAGCAGAGGGTACTCGATGCGTTGCATGGGGCGACCTGGTTCTCGGCGCTCAATGCCCGCGCGGGGCCAGATGGGCCAGGAAACGCCTTTCGGCCAGCTTGAACATGCCCACCAGGCTGAACGTGATGGTGAGGTAGATCGCGGCCGCGAAGATGTAGGCCTCGAACGGCAGGTAGTAGTCGGAATAGATGCGGCTGGCGGCGGCGGTCACGTCCAGCATGGCCGGCACCGTGCTGGCCAGGCTGGTGGCGTGCAGCATCATCACCACCTCGTTGCTGTAGGCGGGCAGCGTGCGGCGCATGGCGCTGGGCAGGACGATGCGGCGCATGGCCATGGCCGGGCTCATGCCCATGGCCTGGGCGGCCTCGATCTCGCCCGCGGCGGTTTCGCGGATGGCGCCAGCCAGCATCTCGGCCGTGTAACCCGCCGTGTTCAGGCTGAACGCCAGCAGGGCGCAGAAGAACGGTTCCTTGAAATGCGTCCAGGGCCAGACGTCGTTCCAGCGCGCCTGGATCCAGTCCAGCTGGGCCAGACCGTAGTAGATGAGGTAGAGCTGGATCAGCAGCGGCGTGCCGCGGATCACATAGGTGTAGGCGCCGACGACCCAGCGCAGCGGCGCGATGGAACTGGTGAGGGCCAGCGCGAACAGCAGGGCGAGCACCGCACCCACGCCCAGCGAGGACAGCAGGAGCCACAGGGTGGTGATCAGGCCCTCGCCGTACATGGCGAGGTTGGCGGGCTGGAAGATGACTTCCCACTTCATGTGCGGGTGTCCATCAGGTGTGGGCGCGCTTCACGCCGAGGCTGAAGCGCCGTTCCAGCCGGCGCAGCGCCCAGAGCGACACCGAGGTGTAGATCAGGAACAGCGCGGCGGCGAACAGGAAGAAGGTGAAGGGCTCGCGGGTGGCCGCGCTGGCCTGCTTGGCCAGGTAGGTCATTTCCTTCAGGCCGATCAGGCTGATCAGCGCGGTGGCCTTGATCAGCACCAGCCAGTTGTTGGTGAAGCCGGGCAGGGCGTAGCGCACCATCTGAGGCGCGGTGATGCGCAGGAAGGTGCGCACCGGCCCCATGCCGAAGGCCCAGGCGGCTTCCATCTGGCCCTTCGGGATCGAAAGGATGGCGCCCCGGAAGGTCTCGGTCATGTAGGCCCCGTAGATGAACCCGATGGTGAGCACGCCCGCGAGGAAGGGATTGATGTCCACCGACCCCTTGCTGCCCGACGCAGCCAGCAGGTGGTTAAGACCGATGGTGCCGCCGTAGAAGATCAGCAGCATCAGCACCAGCTCGGGAATGCCCCGAACCAGCGTGGTGTAGACGGTGGCCAGCCCCACCAGGAGGGGGCGGCCGGAGAGCTTGGCCACCGCGCCCAGCAGGCCCAGCAGGATGGCCACCAGCAAGGCGGCCAGGGAAACGCCCACCGTGAGGAGGGCGCCCTGCAGGATCGAGGCGAAATAGCCGGACAACACGGGGACGGCTTAGTTGCCGTACACGTCGAAGTCGAAGTACTTCTTGGCGACCGTGTCGTAGACGCCGTTGGAGCGGATGGCCTTGATGGCCGCGTTGAGTTCGTCCTTGAGCGCGGTTTCGCCCTTGCGCAGCGCCACGCCCACGCCGGTGCCGTAGTACTTGGGCTCGTTCAGCACCGGGCCGACGAAGCCGTAACCCGCGCCTTCGGGCTTGCGCAGGAAACCGCCATTGACTTCCACCTGGTCGGCCACGGTGCCATCCAGGCGGCCGGACTTGATGTCCAGGTAGACCTGGTCCTGGGCTTCGTAGGGAACGATGCTCACGCCAGCGGGCTTGAGTTCACCCATGGCGTACTTCTCTTGCGTGCTGCCTTTGAGCACGCCGATCTTCTTGCCCTTGAGCGACGCCGGGTCGGTGTAGGCCGTGCCGGTCTTGACCACGATGCGGCTGGGGGTGAAGTAATACTTGTCCGTGAAGTCCACGACCTGCAGGCGCTCCTCGGTGATGGACATGGAGCTGATGATCGCGTCGTACTTCTTGGCTTGCAGTCCGGGGATCATGCTGTCCCACACCTGCTCGACGTACACGCACTTGCGCTTGATCTGGTTGCACAGGGCTTCGGCAATGTCCACGTCGAAGCCGGTGGGCTTGCCGTCGGCGGTCTTGAAGGTGAAGGGTTCGTAGGTCGGGTCGATCGCCACCTTGAGTTCCGGCATCTCAGCCGGGGCGGGAGCGGCGGCGGGTGCCGCAGCGGGAGCAGCCGGGGCGGCTTCGGGCGCCGGCGTTTCGGATTTTCCGCAACCAACCAAGGCGGCGGCGCCAATCAGGCTCAGGGAAAGGAAGAGGTTCTTCATGAAATGTCTTTCGTTTGAACGCCGCTGAATGCGGCAGTGACGGGCTTTCACATTGTAAATCTGGGCCCTTCAGCAGACGGACGGGGGATCCCGGTGTTTCCCCGTATAGCCATAGCAACAACCGCGCCGGCCCGTGTTGGTGCATCCAGGTACCGCGTCAGCGCGCATTTTGTTTTTACAAATAAGAATCAATCGCATTTATGCGGTACACTGCATGCACTGACTTATCAGGAGCCGATGCCATGCAGACCTTGTCGATCACCCGTCCGCTGTTGCGCGTGCCACGACGTGCTGCCGCCGTGTCCGCTGTCGATGCGGATGAGGCCCAGGCCATGGTGGCGCCAGACGGGGTGGAGGGGATGTCGAGCATCGACAGCCTGCAGTTGCTGCAGGGTGGCAGGTGCGTGCAGATCGCGCACAACGGATCGATGTACAAGCTGCAATCCACCAAGCTGGGCAAGCTGATCCTGACCAAATAGCTTTTTTCGTGGGGCGACCCTGGGGCCTGGTTCTCAGGTGTCGTTTTTGCTAGCCATCGGTGATGCCGGCCAGCCATGCATTTTTTCCCCCGCTGAGTTCAAGCAGAATCCGGATGTCCCGCCCCAAGACATCCGAGGAACCATGACAGATTCCACTGCTTCCTTTCTGGCTGCGCGCGATTTCCTGCTCACCCATCGACTGGACTACGAGCGCGCCTACCGCAACTTCCAGTGGCCCGTGCTGGGCGAGTTCAACTGGGCGCTGGACCACTTCGACACCCTGGCGCGCGGCAACGGCGCGACCGCGCTGCACATCGTGAGCGACGACGGCACCGAGGTGAAACGGTCCTTCTCCCAGATGGCCGAGCGCTCCTCGCAGGTGGCCAACCACCTGCGCGCCATCGGCGTGAAGCGGGGCGACCGCGTCCTGCTCATGCTTGGCAACGAGCTGGCCCTGTGGGAGGTGATGCTCGCGGCAATGAAGCTGGGCGCCGTGCTGATCCCGGCCACTGCCTTGCTGACCGCCGACGACCTGCGCGACCGGCTGGAGCGCGGCCAGGTGCGGCACGTGGTCGCGGCCAGCGCCCAGACGGGCAAGTTCGACGGCCTGGCGGGCGACTACACGCGCATCAGCGTGGGCGAGGGCGTGCCGGGCTGGCTGCGCTTCGAGGACGCGGCGGCCGCGACCACGGCCTTTGCGCCCGATGGTCCCACGCGCGCGACCGACCCGCTGCTGCTGTACTTCACCTCAGGCACCACGTCCAAGCCCAAGCTGGTGCTGCACACGCACCAGAGTTACCCCGTCGGGCACCTGTCCACCATGTACTGGATCGGGCTGCTGCCGGGCGACGTGCACCTGAACATCTCGTCGCCGGGCTGGGCCAAGCACGCCTGGAGCTGCTTCTTCGCGCCCTGGAACGCCGGGGCCTGCATCTTCATCTACAACTGCGCGCGCTTTGACGCGTCCGGCCTGCTGTCCGTGCTGGAACGCCACCACGTGACCAGCCTGTGCGCGCCGCCCACGGTGTGGCGCATGCTGATCCAGGAAGACCTGGCGGCGCGGCGCGAGCGCCTGAGCCTGCGCGAACTCATCGGCGCCGGTGAGCCGCTCAACCCCGAGATCATCGAACAGGTGCGCGCCGCCTGGGGCCTGGACCTGCGCGACGGCTACGGCCAGACGGAAACCACGGCGCAGGTGGGCAACCCGCCCGGCCAGTTGCTCAAGCCGGGTTCCATGGGGCGGCCTCTGCCTGGCTACCGCATCGAGCTGCTCGACGTGGATGGACAAGCCGCGAGCGAAGGCGAGGTGTCGCTGCCGCTGGTGCAGCGACCGCTGGGCCTGATGGCGGGCTACCAGGGCAGCGAGTCGCAGAACAGCAGCGCGATGCGCGACGGCCACTACCACACGGGCGACATCGCCCAGCGCGATGCCGACGGCTACATCACCTTCGTGGGCCGCGCCGACGACGTGTTCAAGGCCTCGGACTACCGCATCAGCCCCTTCGAGCTGGAAAGCGCCTTGATGGAGCACGAGGCGGTGATGGAGGTGGCCGTGGTGCCCAGCCCCGATCCGGTGCGCCTCGCGGTGCCCAAGGCCTACCTGATCCTGCGGCCCGGGGTGGTGGCCAGCCCGGAACTGGCGCAAGCCATTTTCGCGTTCTCGCGCAAGCACCTTGCGCCGTACAAGCGCATCCGGCGGCTCGAGTTCGTTCAGGAACTGCCCAAGACCGTGTCGGGCAAGATCCGGCGCGTGCAGTTGCGGACCGAAGAGGCGCAGCGGGTGACCGCCGGCCTGCGGGGTGAACGGGTGTTCCAGGAAGACGACTTTCCGGCACGAGAGGCGCGCTGATACTCAAGGCCGGCCCGCGTGGGTCGGTCGCAGGTGGAGGTCGGTCGTGGCGTTCTGCTCCAGCACCACCGTGTAGCTGTGGCGGTTCTCGCCGGTCAGCGCGGTGACGTGGTAAGTCCCGGTCGGCAGCACCATGTCGATGAGCGGCGCGCCCGCATGGCTGAGGGTGAGCAAGCGCCGCCCCGGCAGATCGCGGATCTCCAGCTGGGGCAGGCCGGGGTCGGTTCGCGGCGTGCCCCGCACCCGCGCCAGCACGTGCCGCCACAGCACTGGCATGGACCAGCGCGCCTCGTCGGCAAAGGCGTGAATCCGCAGCCTCGACCGGGTGTCCTGGCTGGTTGCAAGGGTGTCGGCATCCATCGTGGCCGCATCTTGGTCTTCTGGCCGCCGCGCCGTGTGTCGTGCCCAGGGCGCCTGTGTTCCATCTGACACAAAGGCCGGCGCACCGTCGACGCGCCACTCCCGCGGGCCGCTCAGGGGATCAGCTCGGCCAGGGTGCGCGCAAGTTCGTCGCGCCGCAGGGGTTTCATCAGCACGCGGCTCACGCCGGCATCGCTGGCGCGGCGGGCCAGCAGCGCACCACCGTAGCCGCTCACCAGCACCACCGGCAGTGGCAGCGCACGCTCGCGCAAGGCCTGGGCGAGCTGGGTGCCGCTGAGGCCGGGCATCAGTTCGTCGGTGATCACGGCGGCAAACCGCTGCGGTGCCTCGGTCACCGCCTGCAGCGCGGCGCTGGCGTCGGCCAGGCACACAGGCTCATAACCCAGGCCCGTCAGCATCTCCCGGGCCAGGGCCAGCAACGCCGGCTCATCGTCCACCACCAGCAGGCGTTGGCCGGTGCCCCCGGGCACCGCCGCGGGCACCGCCGACGGGTCAGGAAGTGGGTCGGTGCACTCGGGAAAGTACAGGTCGAAGCGGGCGCCCTGGCCCGGATGGCTGTCGACGTCGATGCCGCCGCCGAACTCCGCCACCACGCCAAACACCACCGCCAGGCCAAGGCCCGTTCCGGTGTGTGTGCCGCTCGCAGAGAAGAACGGCTCGAACAGGTGCTCCATGACCTCCGGGGTGATGCCGACACCCTGGTCGGCCACGCTCAACATCAGGTAGTCGCCTGCCGGCAACGGCGAGTGGGACAGCACCTGGGGCGTGGTGACCTGCCGGCGCTCGAGTTGGACACTGAGCATGCCGCCATCGGGCATGGCCTGCATGGCGTTGGTGCACAGGTTCATGACCGCCTCGAAGACCTGCGTCGCGTCGCCGCGCAGCCGCGCGCCGGGCGCGGCGAGCATCCGTTCCAGCACCACCCCCGGGCGCAGCGAGGCGGTCAGCAGCGTCAGCACCTCCTCGACCACCGGTTCGAGCTCGAAGACGGCCGAGGTGCGCGCGCCGCCCCGGCTGAACGAGAGGATGCGTTCGATCAGCAACCGGCCGCGCTGGGCGGCCTGCAGCACCTTGCCCAGGTGCCGGGCCTGGTCGCTGCCGGGCGCGGCGGCGTCCTGCGCCATTTCCCCGTACCCGACGATGCCGGCCAGCACGTTGTTGAAGTCGTGCGAGACGCCGCCGGCCAGGGCGCCCAGGGCCTCGAGCCGGCTGGTGCGGGCCAGTTGCACCTGAAGGGCCTGTTGTGCCGCCAGCCGCTGCCGTTCGGACCGCGTCACGAAGTGCACCGCCGCCGCCATGGTGACCAGCAGGAAGGCCAGCGCGGCGATGGCCAGCTGCAGCGCGCCACGCCAGCCTTGAAGCACGGCGGCGAGTTCCCGGGACACCACGACATCCAGGCCGTAGCGCGGCACCCGGTGCGAACCGACCAGGTGCTCGCTGCCGTCGCTGAAGCGCTGCATGACCAGGCGAGGGCGCTGCGCCATTCCGGCCTCATCGGCCCGCAGCAGCCCGACGTTGACCCCCGCGAGCAGTGCGCCATCGCGGCGGAAGATGGCCATGCGCGCATCGGCCGCGGGCAGGGCCACGCCAAAGGCGCCCAGCAATTGGTTGGCCGGCATGGCGGCGACGATCCAGCCACCCGGGTGGCCGTGCACGGCGCCCACGCGAAACGCCAGTGCGACCTGCGCCTGCGCCTCCCCGACCGGCACGAAGGGCTGGCTCAGGGCAGCGGTCCCCTCGGCGAGCGAGTCCAGCCGTGGCAGGAAGGTCTGCAGGTCCGGCGGGGCCGTGGCCTCGGACGAGGCGATCGGTGCCTGGTCCTTGTCCAGCAGCCAGAGCGTGGTCACCAGCGGCATCAGGGCGGCGCGCGTCTGCAGCGCCTGGACCGTCTGGCTGTCCGCTGTGGGCAGCCGCCGCCGGCCGAGTTCCAGGGCCAGTGCCTGCAAACCCTCTTCGGCGCCCTGCAAGCCGCGATCGAGTTCGTCGGTCAGCGCCAGGGAGAGCAGGGCCATTTCCCGCCCCTGGCTCTCCAGTGCGCTGCGGTGCAACTGCCAGAGCGCCAGCGAGGTGACCGCCACAAGCAGCAACCACAGCGCCAGTGCGAACAGCCACGGGAGGCCCGAGGCTCGCGGTCGGAAGGTGGTGGCCCCTGTGCGCATGGGTGTCCAGTATGCGCCGCCGCGTGTCCTGAGCGGTGGCTTGCGCTACATTGGGCGCCACACGATGAGCACCACCACCGTTCCCCACATTCTCGTGATCGACGACGACGCGGACGTGCGCGACCTGGTGGTCGAGTACCTCGGCAAGAACGACATGCGCGTGAGCGCCGGGTGCTCCGGCGCGGAGATGTTCGCGCTGTTCGACCGCGAGGCCATCGACCTCGTGCTGCTGGACCTCAAGCTGCCGGGAGAGGACGGCATGCTGCTGGCCCGCGCCTTGCGCGAGCGGGCCACCGTGCCCATCGTGCTGCTGACCGGGCGCAGCGAGGAGGCCGATCGCGTGATGGGCCTGGAGCTGGGTGCGGACGACTACGTCACCAAGCCGTTCAGCCCACGCGAGCTGCTCGCCCGCGTGCGCGCGGTGCTGCGCCGCTACCAGGTACAGGCCACGCTGCCCGAGCGCGACAACACGCGGCGGGCCTACCGCTTTTCCGGCTGGGAGCTGAACCTGCGCACCCGCCGCCTGGTATCGCCGGTGGGCCAGTCGGTGGAACTGTCCAACGGCGAATTCAGCCTGCTCAACGCGCTGTGCCGGGCGCCCCGGCGCGTGCTGAGCCGCGACCAGTTGTTGTCGATGTCGCGCCTGCATGAGGCCGAGGTCTATGACCGCACGATCGACGTGCAGATCCGCCGCCTGCGCCTCAAGATCGAGCGCGACGCCACCAACCCCACGCTGATCCTCACCGAGCGCGGCGCGGGCTACCTGCTGGCCAGCGAGGTCGAGACGCTGTTCTGATTCACGCGGGTGCGTCGTCGTCGCAGGGACAGAGGAACCCTCCGGGCCAGTGCGCCGGCAGGCCCGGGTTGCCGGTGCCCGCAGGCACCGAGGTGGGCGAGCAGCCCAGTTGGGTGCAGATGCCCACCGCCACGAAGAACTCGGGTGGGCATGGTGGGGTTCCTCGGGGTTCCAGGAGGGCGCCTGGACATGAGGGGGATACTGCGCTTGCCCGGCCTGGGCGGTATTGCTTGGAGCGCAAAGGCAGATGACAAGTGACATGTTGCCCAGCCATTGGCTGACACTGCACGGCCTCGCCGTCTCGTTGGCGGTCCTGGTCTACGTCTTCAGCTCGCACGCGATGCGCCAGCGCAGGCCGCCCGCGTCGGCGATCGCCTGGGTCCTGTTCATCGTGTTGCTGCCCTATGTGGCCCTGCCGGCGTTCCTCCTGCTCGGCTCGCGCAAGCTCGCCCGCCCGGCCTCCCTCGCGGCCACCGCGCCACGCCCCCAGGCCGCGGGCGATGCCTGGGCGGCAGGCACCATCGTCTCGCTGGGGCAGCCCGCACCCGCCGCCTACCGCGACCTGCAGCTGCACAGCGATGGCCGCCAGGCCCAGGAGGCCCTGATGCGCACGATCGACGGCGCGCAGGCCACCCTCGATCTGTGCACTTTCATCCTGGGGCGCGAGGGACCGGGGCAGTCGGTGGTCGATCGCTTGACGGTCAAGGCCGGGCAGGGCGTTCGCGTGCGCCTGCTGCTCGACGGCATGGGCAGCCTGATGCAGCGCCCTCCGAACCTCGAGCGCCTGACCCGCGCGGGGGCCGAGTTCGTGCGCTTCGTGCCGCCGCTGCGCTCGCCGATCCGGGGGCGCACCAATCTGCGCGACCACCGCAAGATGCTGATCGCCGACGCGGGCCTGCCGTCGGCCCGCCTGTGGTGCGGTGGCCGCAACCTGGCCGCCGAGTACTTCATGGGTTCACCCGGGCAGGCGCCCTGGCGCGATCTGAGCTTCGACCTGGGCGGTGCGCTGGTGCAGCAGGCGAGCGAGCTGTTCGAGCACGACTGGCGCTTCGCCCGGGGCCTGCCAGCCCTTCCGCGCGGAGTCCTCCAGGCCAGCGCGCAGGCCGGGGAAGGTGCCCAGCTCGTCGCGTCGGGGCCGGACCAGGCGGACGACACCGTGCTGGCGCTGCTGCTGACGGGGGCCTACCGGGCGAAGGCCCGCATCGCCCTGGCCACGCCGTACTTCGTGCCCGACGCGGCGCTGCTGATGGCGCTGTGCCTGGCCGCGCGGCGCGGTGTGGTGGTCGACCTGCTGGTGCCCGCCCGGTCCAACCACCGGCTCTCGGATATGGCGCGGGGCCGGGCCTTGCGATCGCTGGCCCAGGCCGGCGGCCGGATCTGGCTCGCGCCCGGGATGATGCACGCCAAGCTCGCGGTGTTCGATCAGTCGCTGGCCCTGTGCGGATCGGCCAATCTGGACAGCCGCAGCCTGCTGCTGAACTACGAGCTGATGTGCGCCTTCCACCCGTCGGCCGACGTGCAGCAGTTCGCCGACTGGTTCGACCAGGAGCGCGGCACGGCGCAACCCTACGTGGCGACCGCACCCGGGCTCGCGCGCGACATCGCCGAAGGCATGCTGCTGTGGCTGGGGTTCCAGCTCTGATCCCCGCGATTGCAAGTGAAATGTGCCGACGGGTGGTTTGACACCGGCGAAGCACACCGGGCCACCAGCATCGGAGCCGTGGTTGACGAAACGCAGCATCGACCGCAATCCAAGACCGCTGCGAACCTGGAGCTTCGAATGAAATTACGTACCGTCCTCATCACCGCTGCGATTGCCGCCATGGGGGCCAGCGCTTTTGCGCAAAGCACCATGGACAGTTCGCCCAAACCCGCGGCACCCGCCGCCATGCCAGGCCCGGCGGCCGCCCCCGCGACCACCGCGATGCCCAAGACCATGCCGGCCGACAAGCACAAGGCCGCCAAGGCCCCGCACAAGAAGCACGTGGCCAAGAAGGCGACACACAAGCAGAAGGCCATGCCGACCGAGCAGAAAGCCGCGGGCTGACGCACGCAACGGGGTGGGGCGCCGGCAGCGCCCCGCCGCGCCCCACCATGCCACGGCGCCGCAAATGACATTTGTCATCTGCGGCGTTGTCGTTTGCAACCTCCCGTTCCCACGCCCGCCGCAGAGTGAAACGCATTCCAACCACCGACCCGAAAGGCCGAACATGTCCAACAACCTCCCCGCGCTCCTGCTCGTTGATGCGATGGTCGGCGCCACGGCCTACACCCCCCCGCTGCACGAATCGGGTGCTGTGCCGCTGTCGATGCAAGCCATGGACCATGTCCGGCGGGCGCAGGTCGACGTCTATTGCAGCCACGACAGCCTGGCCATCTCGGCCATCCGGGAGGCCCGCCGCGCGCTGCATGCCACGTCCACCGTGGGTGTGGCCGATGCCCTGGTGGCGCTGGACGAAGCGTCCTGGTTCATCCGCCACCACGAGTTCCTGCGCGCGGAGGAGGCCCTTGAAACGGCGCTGGACCTCCTGCGAGCCCTGTCAGGCCGGGTCTCATGAACCCGACGACCGAGCCGTCTGCGGGCGGCGGCCATGCACGCCAGGCCCCGAATGGCATGGTGGCCATCCCCGAGCTGGTCGCCGAGGTGTACGAGGCCGCGCTGCCGGCCGACCGCGGCCACATGCTGGAACAGTTGCTGCGCCCTCTGGGTGTCCTGTCGCTGGTGGCGGTGGCCGACGGCATCTTCGCGAAAATCCGTTTTCGCGGTGGCTGGCAGGAGTTCCAAGTGCGGCTGGAGGACATCCCCAACGTGCAACCCGCCGACATCGTGGCGCTGGTCGATCACGCACAGCAGGTCAGCGTCGAAGCGGTCGATGGCCTGGCGCGGCTGGTGCTCATGTCGCCCGGCCTTTCGGGTTCGGCCGCGGCCATGTTGCTCGTGGGCCTGCTGCTGCAGCGCTCGCGCCAACGCCGCGCGGAAGGTGCCCGCGAACCAGCGGGGCCAGCACGAGACGCCTAGATGTTGAGTCTCAGGAGGTTGTTCATGGCCGGAATGCGGCTCATGGGCGGCTGAAGGTTGAGAGCGGATCCTGGCAGGCCGCCCCGAAGGTGTTCTTGTAGCCCGCGCCGTTGTCGGTCATGACGAGCTCGATGCGCACGCCCAGGTTGGCGCAGTGGTCCACGGCCTGGGCGGCCGCTGCCACGCACCAGCCTTCGTCCAATACCCAGCTGACCAGCAGGGCTCGACCCGCAGCCGTCAAGCGGGCATGCTTATGGATGTTCATCCATCGCTCGACCTTTTCGAAACCACGGCGCAAGACGAGCGCCAACGCCTGGGGCCTGGCGCGATGGTGTTGCGCGGCTTCGCCTTGCCGTGCGTGCGCGAGCTGCTGCCCGCCATCGACGCCATCGAAGCCCGCTCGCCGTTGCGGCACATGGTGACGCCCGGCGGCTTCACCATGTCGGTGGCGTTGACGAACTGCGGCGCGCTGGGATGGACCAGCGACCGGCGCGGCTACCGATACAGCGCCGTCGACCCGGACACCGGCGCTCCCTGGCCGGCCATGCCGGCGGTGTTGGCCCGGCTGGCCACCCAGGCGGCCGCGGCGGCGGGATTCGACGGCTTCGAGCCCGATGCCTGCCTGGTCAATCGCTACCGGCCCAGCAGCCGGCTTTCGCTGCACCAGGACAGGAACGAGCGTGACTTCACCGCGCCCATCGTCTCCGTGTCGCTGGGCATGTCGGCCACGGTCCTGTTCGGCGGCCAGGCGCGCACCGACCCCGTGCTCAAGGTGCCGCTGCACCATGGCGATGTGGTGGTGTGGGGCGGTGCCGATCGCCTGCGCTACCACGGCGTGATGCCGCTCAAGGAGGCGCCGCATGCGCTGCTGGGCGGCCAACGCCTCAATCTCACGTTCCGCAAAGCGGGCTGACACCCTCATCGACGTTTGGACTGGGCCGACATCGGCGCACAGCTCGATGCCGAAGGCTGTTGCCTGTTGCCAGGCTTGCTGGATCTGAGGGTCTGCGGACCTGTCGGTTGTCGCGGCGGACCCCTCTTGAAACTTTCGGGCGCCATCCCCAATTTCCAGGCCGGAAGCGCTGGAGACGCCTCCAGCGCTCTGTTCAACCCTTGAATGGAGGTTTCGCCATGTACCGATCCCTGTTCCCGCGCGACATGTTCGCCGAGATGGATCGCCTGCAACGCGAGATGCAGCAGGCCTTCGATCTGTCTCCCACCATCCGCGGTTTCGCCCGCAATGGCTTTCCTGCCCTGAATGTGGGCGGCACGCCCAAGGCCATCGAGATCTATGCCTTCGCCCCGGGCGTCGATCCGGCCACGCTCGAGGTCCAGCTGGAGCGTGGCCTTCTGAGTGTGGCGGGTGAGCGCAAGAGCTCGCTGCCCGCACCGGATGCCAAGACGGCCGTGCACATCAACGAGCGATTTGAAGGCCGCTTTCATCGGGTGATCACGCTGCCGGAGGACGCCGATCCCGAACACGTCGATGCGAAGCTGCGCGATGGCGTTCTGCGCATCACCGTGCAGCGCAGGGCGTCGGCTCAGCCTCGGCGCATCGCCATCCAGTGAAGCACCTCAGAGAACCAAAGGAGAATCGCCATGAACAACGAAGTCCAGACGACCCGCGCGGCGCTGCGCAACGATGCCGGCCAGAGCAGGCGCACGCGCTACAGTGACGCGGCGCTGACGCCCCCTGTGGACGTGATCGAGGATGTGAACGGCATCACGCTCTACGCCGACCTGCCTGGCGTGAGCCGGGAGAAGCTGAACCTGAACGTCGAATCTGACACCTTGACGATTGAGGCGGAAGCGGATCTTGCAGTGCCGGAGGACCTTGCCTCCCACCACACGGAGGTCGGCCTTGCCAGGTTCAAGCGCGTCTTCACGCTGAGCAAGGAACTCGATACCGAGAAGGTCACTGCCGAGCTGGCGCAGGGCGTGCTGAAGCTGCGCATTCCCAAGGCGGAGCATGCACAGGCGCGGCGCATTGAAGTGCAGGTGGCCTGAGGACGCCGGCTGACAGACAGCTCGATCAATCGGCGCCCGTTTGACAGCGCCGGTTGACGAGCATGACTTCACGGCTTGCCGGGGTTGGCCCGCGTCAGGTGCCCAGCAGATGGGCGTCGCTTTCGACGCCCGCCGACTTGGCAGCGCGGCCACCAGCGCCTTGTCTGCGGTTGAGCATGGCCCGTGGCCATTGAATACAGGGCGCGCAACTCGGCTTCGCGCTGCTGCCCATGACCAACCGATGAAACCCCTTTCGACCATGCGGACCGGGCACGACAAGATCTGCGTCCCAGCGCTTGGCGGCATTGGCGACGGCCTCGCTCAGCCAAACCAGAGCTTGGCTCGCCCTAGACGGCGTACGTCTCGAGGTAATCGGGGACGCAGACGCTCCACCCCAGTCCTCGCTCGATGCGCTGGCGCAATGCATCTGCCGCAGCGGGTTCGCCATGGGTGATGAACGTGGTGGCCGGGGCCGCTTTCATCCCGGCGAGCCAGGCTTCAACCTCTGCCGCATCGGCGTGCGCGGAGGTGCAGGCCAGCTGGGCGATCTGGCAGCGGATGGGCACATCCTCTCCGTGGATCCGCACGCTCTTTGCCCCTGCGGCCAGAGACGCACCGCGCGTACCTCCGGCCTGAAATCCCGTCAACAGGATGGTGTTGCGTTTGTCTGGTGCGAACGCCTTGATGTGATGCAGCACCCGTCCCCCCGTGGCCATGCCACTGCCTGCAATGATCACCATCGGCCCTCGCCGTGCATTGAGTTCCCTCGACTCATCCACCGACCGAACCTGGACCGCTCCAAGCGGCAATGCCCGGCATTCTTCGGTCGATATGCGAAGTTCCCCGCCGTGGCGCACGAACACCGCGGTGGCATCTTCAGCCATGGGGCTGTTCAGGAACACAGGCAGATGGTGAATCGCGCCGCGTTGCATCAGCACCCGGATCATGTGCAGCAAAGTTTGGGCACGCCCTACAGCGAACGCGGGCACGATGATGGCACCTCCTCGGGCGGCGGTGCGATGGATGACATCCGCCAACTGAGCCCAAGGGTCGATGACGGGATGCAGACGATCGCCATACGTGGACTCGACCACCACGCGGTCCGCCTGGACCACGGGATCGGGCGCCCGCATGAGAATGTCCGCAGGTCGACCCAGGTCGCCAGAGAAGAGCAGGGAAGACACGCCGTTGTCCAATCGCACCGAGGCAGCACCCAGAATGTGGCCCGCGCGATACAAGGCCGCTTTCACGCCGGGTATCGGTTCCCAATGCGATCCCCAGGGAACCGGCTGGATGCGTTCGAGACATCGGACGGCGTCCTTGCGCGTGTAAAGAGGCAGTGCCGGCGAATGCTTGCTCAGGCGATGGCGATTGAGGAACTCGGCTTCTTCTTCCTGAAGGCCGCCGCTGTCGGGCAGCATGATGCGGCAGAGGTCCCGCGTGGCGGCTGTGCAGTACACGATGCCGCGAAAACCTTGTTTGACCAGCAAGGGAAGGTATCCGCTGTGGTCGATATGCGCGTGGGTCAGAACGACCGCGTCGATCTGCGAGGGTCGAACGGGCAATGGGGCCCAGTTGCGCAGGCGCAGTTGCTTGTAGCCTTGAAACAGCCCGCAGTCGATCAGCAGACGGGCCTTGCCGTGTTGCACAAGGTACTTGGAGCCCGTCACAGTGCCAGTGGCGCCCAGGTGTTGAATTCCATTGATCTCTGACCCGAGATTTCCATCGAATACTGACCCACCCGCTTTGTGAGCAAAGCAGCTCACGGTGTGGATAAGTGCTTCGTTTTCTCCTTTTCAGACTTAGTGTGTGGAGCTGCAGCAAAGTGCGCCGCTGTTTGCGCGACTTTGTTGCCTCGATCGACAGCCACGTGGAGAGTTTTTCAGCGTAAGGGTCGAGCTTGCTGGAGCTCGCACGCTTGGCGTAGCGGGGCTCTTCATCGCCCGCCCGCAGGTACTTCTTAACGGTGTTGCGAGCCAGGCCTGTACGCCTGGAGATCTCGCGGATGGACATCTGCTCGCGCAGTGCCCAGCGTCTTATGACACTCAAAGTCGCCACGTCTATCACTCCTGAAATCTCCTGCTGCCAAAAGCAGCAGGATAGGGTTCTTACGTGGGTCAGCTTTCAATGGAAATTGCTGCTCTAACTGGGTCAGTTTTCAGTGGAAGACAACATCCCTGCGCTTGATGGTAATGCCTGCTGCTGAAAGGTGGGCCGTGGCAAAGGCATGAAGCAGGTTCACTGACCAGGTCAGCCGATCGAGGAGGCGGAAGAGGTCGATCATGAAGGCCTCGACGTTCATGTCCGCTGCGTGGGTTCTAAGCCATCGGCCGATGTACCGGATCGAGGCGCAGCGCAGCGTCTCAGGGCTTTTTGGGTCGAGCGCGTAGCAGACGTATCGTTCCAGTTCGAATAGGTGCGTATCAGACCCGCTGGGGAAAGGCATGGCCAGAAGCAGGGGGTGCCGAAGCTTGAAGGGAAGGTCGGTGAACAGGGCTGGTGCCCTGGCGGGAATGCGGGATTCCGGATGTGCTGTTTCCATGCTGCTCTCCACAAGAACGTTGCGGTTCAAGCTGCGCAGCAGCCTTCGGAGAGCAACCAATAGGGCGGGGGAATTAATGCGATTTCCGCCCGCTTGCGAGCAACTTTAGGCCAGTCAAAGGAGCGCCGCAAGACCTCACTTCTCAGCCTTTCGCCGTGCGCTGTGTGTATGAGATATCTCTATGCGAGCAAACGGGCCGACTTTCATAGACAACAACCCAGCGGCTGCCGTTTGTCGGCTAGCTCGGCGGAGTTGCTGTCGCGCTGTCGCACTCCGCTGACCGGACGCATTTGACGATCGAAGGAGGCCGGTTCATACGATCGTGAAAACCGATCTTCATCTACAGCCATGACCCAACCCGCCCTTAGGATCGAATTACCGGCGCCCGGCTCATCGTGACGATGAACCGTCCCCAGACATGCAATGCTTTTTCCGACCGAGCGCTGCAGCATGACGTCGACAATCGGCGCTGATGGTGTCCGTGGCTTGCTAACATGGCCCGATCTGGTGGCAGAACGCCGCCGGCAACCCCCTTGGAAACAGCAGCCGCCATGACCCGTCCCGCCCGGTCCGCCCGACCGCTCGGCTCCCACCACCTGATGAAGCGCGAGCCCCTGATGGCCCGCCTCATGGAGGCGCGGCGACAGCGCTGCATGGTGGTGATCGGTCAGGCGGGCAGCGGCAAGACCAGCACCTTGCTGGCCTGGCGCAGGGAGCTGGTGGCGCTGGATTTCGACGTGGCCTTCCTGGCGCTCGCGGCCGAGCACAACCAGCTCCAGCGCTTTCTGGGCGATTTGCTGGCGAGCATGGCCGGCTTAGACCCGGCGATCGTGGCCGAGGCCGGGCTGTTGACCGAGGGTGTGAGCACCGAGGCCGAGATCGAGCACTGGACCATCGCCCTGGTGCAGGGCATTGCGCTGCGACAGCGCGAGCTGGTGGTGATGCTCGACGACCTGCAGCACGTGCGCGACCCGCGCATCTTTCGTGCCATCCAGTGGCTGCTGGACTACGCACCGGCGCATTTCCATCTCGCCCTGAGTTCGCGCAGCGCGCTGCCGCTGTCCTTCGAGCGCATGCGCGCCAAGGCGCTGGTGACCGAGCTGGACATGCGCGACCTGCGTTTCAGCGCCGAAGAGTCCGAGCGCTACCTGCGCGAGCAGCTCGGCAGCATCGACCAGCACGACGCCCTCGCGCTGCACGAGCTCACCGATGGTTGGGTGGCTGGCCTGCAGTTGTTCGCGCTCGACCTGCGCACCCGGGAAGGTGGCAGCACCGCCGGTTACGCGCCGGTGCGCGTACGGGACGCGCAAGCCTTCGCCCGCTATTTCGAGCGCGAGGTGCTGGTGCGCCTGGCGCCGGAGGAGCTGGACATCTTGACCCGCGTGTCGGTCTGCAGCCGCTTCAGCGTGCCGCTGTGCGCCTCGCTCCTGAGCGACACCCAGCCCCTGCCGCGCGTGCGGGCCCGGCTCGCCCGGCTGGAGAAGGACAATTTCTTCATCACCCCGATCGCCAGCGGCGAGCGCGAGCCATGGTACCGCCTGCACCCCCTGCTGCGCGAGACCCTGCTCGCTCGCGTCGCGCAGTGGCCGGACGAGGATCGCCGGGCGCTGCACGTGGCCGCCTGCCGATGGTTCAACGCCCGGGGCGACGTGGAAGACGCGGTGTTCCACGCCGTGCAGGCCGGTGACATGGTGCAGGCGGTGGCCCTGGTGGAAGCCAGCGCGCACGACCTGCTCTCCAGCGGCGAGCTGTTGCAACTCGGGCAACTGCTGCACCACTTGCCGGCCGAGGCGATCGTTCGGCATTTCGACCTGCACCTGGCCCAGGCCTACCTGGCCATGTACGCCCGTGACTTCGACGCTTGCGAAGCCAGCCTGCGGCGCATGGAAGCACGCCGCGACACACTCGATACCCGCCAGCGCTACGACCTGTTGCTGCTGCGCTGCGGTCTGGCGGTGCAGCAGGACCGGCTCGACACGGTGCTCGAGCGCCGCGAAGCCTTGCAAGCGATCCCGCCCGATGCCGAGGACCTGGCCTGGACCAGCCGTGCCAACCTGCTGGCCTGGTCCTACATCCACCAGGGTGCGTACGAGCAGGCGAGGCGTGTTCTCGAAGAGGCGCAGGGCCGCAGCGGCGCCCAACTCAGCGCCATGCTGGGCCGTTGCATGGTTGCGGTGAGCCTGGGGCGCCAGGGCCGTTATAGCGAGGCCGAGCACCTCGCGCGCGAGGTGCTGCGCAGCGCCGAGCAGCGCGACACGGGGCATGGCGGTGTGGGCTGTATGGCCGCGGCCGTGCTGGCCGACGTACTGTACGAGACCGACGAGGTCGAGACAGCGCAAGCCTTGCTGGAGCCGCGCATTACCGCGATCGCGCGGCTAACATTGCCGGGCTTCGTGCTGCATGCGCTTTCCACGCTGGCCAGCGGCCACCGGTTGGCCGGCCGCACCGACCAGGCCTTGGCCAGCATCGAACGGCTGGAGGCGTACGCAGGGCGGTACCGTTTTGACCGCGTGCGGGCCCAGGCGCTGGGCCTGCGGTTGCGGCACCATCTCGCGCTGGGCGAGATGGACAACGCGCTGGGTGCCATGCAACGGCTGGAGCAGCTCGCGCAAGCGCATGCCGGCGACCGCTCGGTCACGGCGCGCATCGCCGACGGCCTTCAACGTGCCCAGATCGACGTGGCGCTCTACCAGCGGGATTTCGCCACGGCGGCGCGGCTTTTGAAAGCGCGTTTTTCCTCGAGCCGGCACGGGGGCGACAGGGCATCGGCCGCGCTGGAACTGCAGTGGGCGCTGGCGTGTTTCGGGTTGAACGAGCCCGGCGAAGCGCTCCAGCACCTGCTGTCTGGTTTGCGCACCGGCCACGCGTTCGGCCTGGTGCGCTCCATGCTCGACGTGTCTGCCGAGGTGCCGCGCATGCTGCGCGAGCGCCTTCCCCGGGAAAACCTGGAGCCAGTGCTGGCGTTCTATGTAGGGCGCCTGCTGGCAGCGGCCGAGCGGCCTCGCATGGCGCTGCCGAGCGGGGCAGGACAGCCGTCCGCCTCGCGCGCTGTGCTAGCCCTGCTGAGCGAGCGCGAGCACGAGGTATTGACGCTGGTGGCGCAGGCCATGCCCAACAAGAAGATAGCGCTCCTGCTCGGCGTGTCGCTCGACACCGTCAAGTTCCACCTCAAGAACATCTACGGCAAGCTGGGCGTGAGCGCCCGGGGCCAGGCCGTGGCGCGTCTGCGCGATCTCGACACCACGCGCTGATCCGCTGGCGCAACCCCGGGGCCTACCCCGCACACCTACACCAAAGGGGTAGTGTGTCGGGCTACCCAGGTGGCGATCATGCAGTCCTCGCATACGGACAGGACGGTCCTGCAGGCGAGAGTCCACAACACGGAATTGGAGACAACGATGAATCGCATTGCAAAAGCGGGCGTTGCCCTGCTGCTTAGCGTCGCGGCCAGCCTGGCTTTGGCCTTTCCAGACAGACCGGTGCGCATCGTGCTGCCCTACCCGGCGGGCGGCCCGACCGACGCCGTGGCGCGCAGCGTAGCCGAACGGCTCAGCGCGACCTGGGGGCAACCGGTCGTCGTGGAAAACCGCCCGGGCGCGAATGGCGCGATTGGCACGGAACTGGTGGCGAAAAGCCCGGCGGACGGCTACACCTTGCTGCTGCACTCGCCGGTCATGCTGTCCACCGAGATGACGCGGCCCACGGTGCGCTACCGCACGCTGAAGGATTTCAAGCCCGTTTCGCAGCTGTTCACGACGGCGGTGTTTTTGATGGCGAGCAATCTGAACACGCAGGGCGACCTGAAGGCGGTGGTGGCAACGCCGACGGCGCGCGCCGGTGAGCTGAACTACGGTACGCACGGCCCGGGCACCACCGGCCACTACATGGGCCGCCGCCTGGAGCGCACGGTGGGCGCGGAGATGACACATGTGCCCTTCACGGGCGACGCCACCATCCTCGCGGCCCTGCTGGGCGGGCACATCAAGCTGGGCATTCTGAGCGGTACCGGTGCGAAGAAGGCGCTGGAATCGGGCAAGGTGCGCGGCCTGGCGGTGGCCAGCGCCGAGCGCTCGCCCCTGATGCCGGAAATCCCCACGTTCCGGGAACAGGGCTTCCAGGGCTTCGACCGCGACAGCTGGGGCATGTTGCTCGCGCCCACCGGCACACCCGACGCGGTCGTGAACCAGATCGCCCGCGAGGTGGACCGTATCGTCAGGCAGCCCGAGGTGGCGCAGCAGTTCCTCGGCTTCGGCCTGAGCGCCAAGGGCGGCACGGCGGCCGATGCGCTGCACGTGGTCCAGGGCGACTTCGCCTACTGGAGCCGGCTGATCGAAGAGTTCGGCGTGCTCGCGCAGTGAGCTTTCGGCGCCACCCGCGGCATGGACCGCGCGGGGTGCCTCTTCCTCTGAAAGAAACCAAGATGTACGGAATCACCGGGCATGGCACCTACGTGCCCCGCCTTCGCATGCGCCGCGAAACCATCGCCGCCGCCCACCGCTGGATGGCGCCCGGCCTGGCGGCGGGCGCGAAAGGCCAGCGCGCCTTCTGCAGCTGGGACGAAGACAGCACCACCATGGCCGTGGAAGCCGCGCGCAAGGTGCTGGACGCGCAGGCGCGTTCCGCCGTGCGCTCGCTCACGGTCGCCACCACCCGCGCGGCCTTCGAAGACCTGCCGACCTCCAGCCTCGTGGCCAATGCCCTGGCACTGCCCGAGGCGCTCCGCGCGGCCGACCTGGGCCAGTCGCAGCGCGCTGGCGTGAGCGGCCTGCTGGCCCAGCTGCGTGCGGCCGATGGCCCAGCGCTCGTGATCGCCAGCGACCACCCCGGCGCCAAGGCAGCCAGCGCGCAGGAACTGAGCTACGGCGCGGGCGCGGCGGCCTTCTCGTTGGGCAGCGAGGGCGTGATCGCCCAGCTGATCGGCGCCCACAGCGTGTGGAACATGTTCGTCGACCACTTCCGCTCCAGCGAGTCGAAGCACGACTATTACTGGGAGGAGCGCTGGATCCGCGACGAGGGCTACGCCCGCATCGTGCCGGACGCCGTGGCCGCCGCGCTGAAGTCGGCCAACCTGGCACCCGCGCAGGTGAAACACTTCATCTTCGCCTCGCCGCTCAAGGGCAGCGGCGCGATGGTCGCCAAGCGCTGCGGCATCGCGGTGGACACGCTCGACAGCACGCTCGACGAGCAGTGCGGGTATGCCGGCGCCGCCCACCCGGCCCTGATGCTGGCTGACGCGCTCGAACGCTGCCAGCCCGGCGAGGTGCTGGTGCTGGTCGGCTTCGGCCAGGGATGCGACGTGCTGGTGCTGCGCGCCACCGACGCGATCCAGATCTACCAGACACGCGGCAGCGTGCGCGCCGCCCTGGCAGACGCCCAGGTGCACGGTGACTATCTGCGCATGCTTTCGTACGACAAGGGCATCGAACTGGAATGGGGCATGCGCGCGGAGAAGCCGATCAAGACGGCGCTGAGCGAGCAACATCGGTCGGCCGACCAGCTCGGCGCGATGGTGGCTTGCAAGTGCACGCGCTGCGGCACCGTGCAGTTTCCGCGCCTGGCGTACTGCGTGGGAGAAGGCTGCGGTGCACCGGCCGCCGAGAGCGCGCCTGTGCCCCTGAGCGACGTGCCGTCGAAGCTGCTGACCTGCACCGCCGACTGGCTGTCCTACCACCCCGCGCCCCCGCTGCACGTGGGTTTCGTGCAGTTCGACAACGGCGCACGGGTGCTGATGGAGATCGTCGATGTCGGCGCGGCCGGGCTCGACGTAGGCACGCCGCTGCGCATGACCTACCGCATCAAGGACGTGGACACCGCACGCGGCTACACACGCTATTTCTGGAAAGCCACGCCCCTGGCGGCGTGAGGAGCAGTACCACCATGGCAACAGGTATCAAGGACAAGGTCGCCATCATCGGCATGGGCTGCTCGCGCTTCGGCGAGCGTTACGACGCGGGCACGCACGACTTGATGGCGGAAGCCTTCAACGAGGCGCTGCAGGACGCCGGCATCGAGCGCAAACAGATCGACGCCGCGTGGTTCGGCTCCTGCCTCGACCAGATCAACATCGGCAACTCGGCCATTCCTGCGTCGCTGGCGCTGCGGCTCGACGGCATTCCCGTGAGCCGTATGGAGAATATGTGCGCCACCGGCACCGAGGCGCTGCGCGGCGCGGCCTACGCCGTTGCCTCCGGCGCGGTCGACATCGCCTTGGCCATCGGCGCGGAGAAGCTCAAGGACACCGGCTACGGCGGCCTGCCGCCGACCTACAAGGGCACGTTCAACGACCTGTGGATGCCGCTGGGCTCGGCGCCCGCCGGCTTTGCGCAGCTGGCCGATGGCTACCGCACGCGCTACGGGATTTCGAAGGAAGAACTCAAGCGCGCCATTGCCCGCGTGTCCTGGAAGAGCCACCAGAACGGCGTGCTCAGCCCCAAGGCGCACCTGCGCAAGGCCGTCACCATGGAGCAGATCCTGGGCGCGCCGATGATCGCTGACCCTCTCGGCCTGTTCGACTGCTGCGGCGTGAGCGACGGCGCGGCCTGCGCCATCGTGACCACGCCCGAGATCGCCCGCGCGCTCGGCCGCAAGGACATGGTGACCATAAAAGCGATTCAGTTGAGCGTGAGCTCGGGCATCGAGTCGACCACCCACACCTGGGACGGCAGCCACGTGCGCAACACCCGCAACGCCGCCAGCCGCGCCTACGCCGAAGCCGGCGTGACCGACCCGCGACAGCAGATCTCGCTGATGGAGGTGCACGACTGCTTCTCCATCACCGAGCTGGTCACCATGGAAGACCTGTTCATCTCCGAACCCGGCCGCGCCGTGCACGACGTGCTCGACGGTTTCTACGACCGCGAAGGCGGTGGTGTTCCCTGCCAGGTCGACGGCGGCCTCAAGTGCTTCGGCCACCCTATCGGCGCCTCGGGCCTGCGCATGGCCTACGAGGTCTACAACCAGCTGCAAGGCCGTGCGGGCGAACGCCAGTTGGCCAGCCCGAGCCTGGGCCTCACCCACAACCTGGGCGGTGTGCCGTACCAGGGCGTGGCCGCCGTGAGCCTGCTGGGCTTGCACTGAGTTTTCATATCTCTCGAACCGTTGAATGGACATGCACATGAAGTCGCTTGAAGGAAAAGTCATCATCGTGACCGGCGCGGGTGCCGGTGTGGGGCGCGGCATCGCGCGCGAGGCGGCACGCCAGGGCGCGAAGGTCGTGGTGAACGATCTGGGCGTGAAGATCGATGGCTCCGAGGCCAGTGCCGGCCCCGCGCAGGAAACCGTGGAGCTGATCCAAGCCGAAGGTGGTGTGGCTGTTGCCAACACCGACAGCGTGGCCGACTGGAGCGGCGCCCAGCGCATCGTGCAGCAGGCCATGGACCTCTACGGCCGCGTGGACGGCGTGGTGAACAACGCCGGCAACCTGCGCGACGCACTGTTCCACAAGATGACCGAGGACGAGTTCGACGCCGTGATCCGCGTGCACCTCAAGGGCAGCTGGAACGTGGCGCGCGCGGCCGCACCGCACTTCAAGGAACAGCAGAGCGGTGCCCTCGTGCACATGACCTCCACTTCGGGCCTGGTCGGCAATCTGGGCCAGGCCAACTACGCGGCGGCCAAGATGGGCATCGTCGGCCTGTCCAAATCCATCGCGGTGGACATGCAGAAGTTCGGCGTGCGCTCCAACTGCATCGCACCGTTCGCCTTCACCCGCATGGTCGGCAGCATCCCCACCGACACGCCCGAGAAGGCCGCGCGCATGAAGACGCTGATGAGCATGGAGTCCGACAAGATCGCGCCCTTCACGCTGGCGCTGCTGAGCGACGCGGCCAGAGATGTGACCGGGCAGATCTTCGGCGTGCGCAACAACGAGGTGTTCCTGTTCTCGCAACCGCGCCCGATCCGCACCATCCACGACGCGGCCGGCTGGACCGTGCAGGGCTGCATCGAGCGCGCCATTCCTTCGTTCAAGCCGTCGATGTCGCCGCTGGAACTTTCGCGCGACGTGTTCGCCTGGGACCCGATGTAAATCGAGCGCCGCATGATCGACCTCCACACCTTACTGCATCACCCCATTCCACAGGGGCGGCAAAAGCTCTCGCGCCACGCGGCCGCGCTGTACGCGCTGTCGGTCGGCCTGGGACAGGACCCGCTGGACACCCGGCAACTGGCCTACGTGGACCCGACCCGGGCCGATATGCCGATGCTGCCCTTCATGGCGGTCGTGCTCGCGCCTAATGGCCCGTGGATCGCGGACCCGGCGCTGGGCATCGACTACGGCAAAGTGGTGCACGGTGAACAGTCCATGCAGTTCGAGGCGCCGCTGCCCAGCGAGAGCGAGGTGGTCTCGACGCTGCGCGTGCTGAACGTGATCGACAAGGGCGAGAGCAAGGGCGCGCTCATGGTCACCGAAAAGGAACTGCGCGACGCGGTGTCGGGCCAGCGTTATGCGGTGCTGCGCAGCACGCTGTTCCTGCGCGGCAACGGCGGCTTCGGCGGACCCACGGGCCCGGTCCCACCGCTGGACGTGCCACCCGAGCGGGCACCCGACCACATTCTCGACATGCCGACGCGGCCCGAACAGGCGCTGTACTACCGCCTCAACGGCGACTTCAACCCGCTGCACGCCGACCCGGCGGTGGCGGCCAAGGCCGGCTACCCACGGCCCATTCTTCACGGCTTGTGCACCTTGGGCCTGTGCGGCCATGCGCTGCTGCGCACGCTGTGCGGGCACGACCCGGCGCGCCTGTTGTCGCTCGGCGCGCGTTTCAGCGCCCCGGTGCTGCCCGGCGACACCGTGCGCGTGGAGATGTGGGACGACGGCTCCTTCCGCGCGCGCGTGCTTGAACGCGACGCGCTCGTCATCAACAACGGCAAGGCCAGGATCCGCCCCGCATGAACCTCGACCTCGATCCCACCCAGGCGGCCTTCCGCGAGGAAGTGCGCACCTTCATCCGCGAGAACCTGCCCGACGAGGTGCGCCAGCGCCTGCGCCGGGGCCACGCGCCGCGCAAGCAGGACTCGGTGATGTGGCAGCGCCTGCTCAACACCCGCGGCTGGGCCGCGCCGCACTGGCCCAAGGAATACGGTGGCGCCGGCCTGGACGTGCCGCGCCGCCTGATCCTGATCGACGAGCTCTACCGCGCGCCCGCACCCCAGCCGATCGGCTTCAACATCAACATGCTGGGCACGGTGCTGCTGCGCTACGGCACCGAGGAACAGAAGCGCTTCTTCCTGCCCAAGCTGGCCAACCTGGACCTCCTGTTCTGCCAGGGCTTCTCGGAGCCGGGGTCGGGCTCGGACCTGGCCTCGCTGCGCACCCGCGCCGAACGCGACGGCGATCACTACCGCGTCAACGGCCAGAAAATCTGGACCACGAACGCGCACGTGGCCGACTGGATCTTCGCGCTCGTGCGCACCGAGCAGGCTGCGCGCAAGCAGGATGGCATTTCCTTCCTGCTGATCGACATGAAGAGCCCCGGCATCACGGTGCGCCCGATCGTGTCGATCGACGGCCAGCACCACCTCAACGAAGTCTTCTTCGACGACGTGCAAGTGCCCGTGGGCAACCTGGTCGGCGAAGAGGGCCGGGGCTGGGACTGCGCCAAGTTCCTGCTGGTCAACGAGCGCATCTCGGTCGCCAGCGTGGGCCAGTGCTGGGAGCGGCTGGACTATGCGCGCGAGCTGGCGAGCCAGCAAAAATCGAACGGCGAACGCCTGGTGGACGACCCCAAATTCGCCGCCGAACTGGCGGTGCTGGGCGCCGAGGTGCGCGCGCTGGAACTCACCGCCTGGCGCTGCCTGCTCGACCCGGACATCGACCGCACGCTGCCGGGTTTTGCCTCGGTGCTCAAGCTCAAGGGCTCGGAGCTGATCCAGGACATCACCATGCTGCTCGCCCGCGTCTCCGGCCTGAGCGGGCTGGAGCGCCGCAGCAACGACGGCGATGCCGCCCTGCACGGCGACGCGGCCACCGTGTCGCGCTACTTCTTCCACCGCGCCACCTCCATCTACGGTGGATCGAGCGAGGTCCAGAAGGACATCCTGGCCAAGACCATCCTGGGTTGAACCACATGAACTTTCACATCAGCGAAGAACACCAGCTCCTGTCGGAGAGCCTGTCGCGCCTGTTGGGCGACCAGGTCGGCTTCGAGCAGCGACGCGCCATTGCCGCGTCGGCCGAAGGTTGGAGTGCCGAGGTCTGGCGCCAGTTGGCCGATCTGGGCGTGCTCGCGCTCGGCATTCCCGAGGCCTACGGCGGCCTGAGCGAGGCCGCGGCCGACCGCCTGCCGGTGGCCCAGACTCTGGGCCGTGCGCTGTCGCTCGAACCCTACCTGGCCTCTGCGGTGCTGGGCAGCACCGCCGTGCTCCAGGCCGGCAGCGAGGCACAGAAAAACGCGCTGCTGCCCGCGCTGGCCAGCGGCGGTTTGCGCCTGGCCTGGGCGCACGACGAAAGCGGCGAGCGTCACAACCCGACGTGGGTGGACACCCGCGCCACGCACGAAGGCGCGAGCTGGCGGCTCGACGGCCACAAGGCGCTGGTGCTGCACGCGAACGCGGCCGGTCGTCTGGTGGTGAGCGCGCGCGTGGCAGGGCAGGGCGGTGCCACGCAAGGCATTGCGCTGTTCCTGGTCGACCCCGGCGCTGCCGGTGTGGCGTTGCGCCATTTCCGGCTCGTCGACGACACACCGGCGGCCGAGCTGACGCTGCAGGGCGCGGCCGCCGAGGCGCTCGGCGATCCCGCGGACGCAGCGCGCCAGGCCGCGGCCCTGCGGGCGGTGCTCGATGCCGGCACGGCGGCCGCCTGCGCTGGCATGGTCGGCGCCATGGAAGCCGCCTTCGAACTCACCACTGGCTACGTGAACACGCGCAAGCAGTTCGGCCGTCTTATCGGCGAATACCAGGCCCTGCGCCACCGGGTCGCTGAGATGCGGGTCGGCCTGGAGGTCTCGCGCACGATGGCTATGGCCGCCGCGCTGGCGGCCGACGGGGCCGGCTCGCCCGAGGCCACCACCGAACTGCTGCGCGCCAAGCTGGTCATTGGCCGGCAGGCCCGCATGGTGGGTCAAGCGGCCATACAGTCGCACGGGGGCATCGGCATGACCGAGGAATACGCGGTCGGCCATTGCCTGCGCCGCATCCACGTGCTCGACCAGCTCTTCGGCGATGCCGATGCGATGGCCGCGCGCCTGGCCCGCCTGGGCGCCTGACGACAACCACAGGAACCGAGTCTCACCATGTCTCTCACGCTCAGCCTTCAGCGCTCCATGCAGCTCACGCCGACGAAGACGGCGACCATCTTTGGCTCGCGCCGCCGCAGCTTCCAGGTCTACGGCGAACGGGTCGCCCGTCTGGCCGGTGCCCTGCGCGCGCTGGGCATGCAGCCGAACGAGCGCGTCGGCATCCTGGCGCTCAACTCTGATCGCTTCCTTGAATGCGTCATGGCCGTGTGGTGGGCTGGCGGTGTGCTGAACCCGGTGAACATCCGCTGGAGCGTGCCGGAGATCGTGTATTCGCTGGACGACTGCGACACGCGCATCCTGATCGTGGACGATGCCTTCGCGCCCCTGGCACCCCGGATCAGTGCCACCGCAAGGCACGCGCCGCTGTTCATCCATGCCGACGAAGACCAGACGCCCGTGGGCATGCACGCGTACGAAGCGCTGATCGACGCCCACGACGCCGTGGAAGACGCCGGACGCGGTGGTGACGACCTCGCCTGCATCATGTACACCGGTGGCACCACGGGCCACCCCAAGGGCGTGATGCAGTCGCACATGAACCTGTGGGCCGCGGCGGTGCAGCGCCTGGCGGAAACCCCCATCCTGCGCAACAGCACGGCGCTGCATGTCGTGCCGCTGTTCCACATTGCCGGGCTGGGCCGCATCGTCATGCAGTCCATTGCGGGCGAATGCCAGGCCGTGCTGCCGGGCTTCGACGCGCGCCAGGTGCTCGAGATCATCGAGCGCGACAAGGTCACCGACACCGTGATGGTGCCGACCATGATCCAGGCGGTGCTGAACCACCCCGATTTCCACAAGTTCGACCTCAGCAGCTTCAAGCGCCTAGGCTACGGCGCTTCGCCAAGCGCCAGCGTGATGGTCGAGCAGGCGGTTCGCCTGTTGCCCCATGTGGAGCTGTCCCATGCGTATGGGTTGACAGAGGCCTGCCCGGTGGTGTCCTCTAGCGGACCGGCGCACCACAGCGAAGCCGCGCGCAAGAGCGGCTTGTCACGCTCGGCCGGCCTGCCGGCCTTCGGGGTGCTGGTGCGCATCGTTGACGCCGATGGCAACGAGGTGCCGCGCGGCGTGGTGGGCGAGATCACGGCGCGTGGCCCGAACATCATGCTGGGATACTGGAACAAACCGGAAGAGACCGCGAGGGCCCTGCGCGACGGCTGGCTGTTCACCGGCGACGGCGGTTACATGGATGCCGAGGGCAACCTCTTCATCGTCGACCGCATCAAGGACATGATCGTCAGCGGTGGCGAGAACGTCTACTCGGCCGAGGTTGAAAACGCCATAGCCCAGCACCCGGCCGTGGCGATGTGCGCCGTGATCGGCATCCCACACGAGAAGTGGGGCGAGGCGGTGCACGCCGTGGTGGTGCGCAAGCCTGGCACCGAGCTGGACGAGGAGGCCGTGCGCGCGCACTGTCGCAAGCTGATCGCCAGCTACAAATGCCCCAAGACGGTGGTGTTCCGCGACGAGCTGCCGTTGTCGAGCGCCGGCAAGATCTTGAAGCGCGACCTGCGTGAACCGTACTGGCCTCGGAAGGCTGCGGTATGAGCGAGGTGTGTGTGTCGGATCGCGCGTCGCAACGCAAGGACCGCTTGCGTTACCCGTGCGGCGAGGCCCCGGCACCGGGCAGCGCGCTGGAGGTCGCACCCGGCGTTCTCTGGCAGCGCATACCGCTGTACAACGGCCAGACCATCAATGCCTGGGCGCTGCGCGACGGCGAAGGCTGGACGGTGGTCGACACCGGCATGTCGACCGAGGCCGGGCTGGCGGTGTGGCAGCAACTGCTCGCGCCGGAGGGGCCGCTGCAAGGCCGACCGGTCACCCGCGTGATCGCCACCCACCTGCACGCGGACCACGTCGGCATGGCGGGCTGGCTATGCAGCAAGTTCGACTGCGAGCTCTGGATGACGCAGGGCGAATACCAGCAGGCCAACCTGATGCATGCCCGCGCGGCGCAACCCATGCCGGTGCAGGATCTGGCCTTCTATGAGCGCGCAGGCTGGGACGCGCAGGCACTCGCCACCGTGGCACCGATGGGCCGCTACATGTCGCCGCTGCCGGCGTGCTACCGCCGCATCCGCGAAGGCGAGCGCATCCGCATTGGCGAGGACGACTGGCAGGTGCTGATCGGCAACGGGCATTCCAGCGAGCACGCCTGCCTGTACTGTGCGCCGCGAGGGCTGTTCATCTCGGGCGACCAGGTGCTGCCGCTGATCTCGTCCAACGTGTCGGTCTGGCCGCTGGAGCCGGCCGCCAACCCCATGCAGGACTGGCTCGCCTCGCTGGAGAAGGTCAGCCAGGCCATTCCCGATGACGTGCTGGTGCTGCCCGCGCACGACGATCCCTTCCACGGTTTGCACGCGCGCCTGGCGCAACTGGCGCGCAAACGCCACCGCGCGCTGGACCAGTTGCGCGAGGCTTTGCAGCGGCGCGAGCTGCGCGTGGTCGACACCTTTGACGCGGTGTTCGGGCGATCGAGCTTTGCCAACGCCTTCGTGCAACAGCTCGCCACCGGCGAGGCGGTGGCCTACCTCAACTACCTGATCGACCGGGGCGAGGCCTGTGCGCGCGAGGACGAGCGCGGCATCGCCTGGTATTGCGGTGCCGAGCCACATGTCTTGCAGAAGGCCTGACGCATGAACACCCCAAACACCATGGACCTGCGCGAAGCCACGCTGCGCATCGGCGAACACGGCGTGGCCGAGTTCACGCACCAGCGGCCGCAAGCGCGCAACGCGCTGAGCATGGCGATGCGGCAGGACTACCGGGACATGCTGGAGCGTGTCGAGAACGACCGCGCTATTCGCGCCCTGATCATCACCGGCTCGGGCGGCAGTTTCTGCGCCGGTGGCGACGTGAAGGGCATGGCCGCAATGCAGTCGGCCGAGGGCGCGGGGCCGAGCGGCGAGGCCCGCAGCCGCATCGGCGCCGACCACCATCGCTGGCTCGACCGTCTGCGCTCGCTGGACGTGCCGGTGATCGCGGCGGTGGACGGCCCGGCCTTCGGTGCCGGCGCGTCGCTCGCACTCATGGCCGACTTTGTGCTGGCCTCAAACCGCGCCACCTTCTGCATGGTGTTCGCCCGCATGGGCATGGTGCCGGACTTCGGCGCCTTCCACACCTTGCCCCGCCTGGTCGGGCTGGCCAGGGCCAAGGAACTCATGCTGACCGCGCGGCGCTTCGGCGCGGAAGAAGCGCGGGACATGGGCATCGTCTACGCGGTGCACGGGCCGGAGCAACTGCTGGACGAAGCGCGCCGGCTGGCCACGCGCTTGGCGAACGGCCCGCGCGATGCCATGGGCATGATCAAGAACACGCTCAACCGCAGCTTCGACAGCGACTACCGCACCCTGGCGGAGATCGAAGCGCACCAGCAGGCCGTGGCCATGTCACTGCCGTACCACGCGGACGCGGTGCAGCGCTTCGTGCGCAAGGAGCCGCCGGCGTACGACTGGGACCGGGCTTAGCGCATCACCCCGTCATCAGCGTCGCCGCCACCGCCTGCAAGGTTTTCAGGTAGTCGTCGCGGTTGCGCTGCATGCGCTCGTGCGGACCGGCCAGCGCCAGGCCCACCGGCAGCTCGTCGATCCAACCCGCCACCGCCAGGCCGTCCACGCCCTCGGTGCCTTCGCCCACGGACTCCGCCCAGCCTTGCTGGCGGCTCTTCGCCACGGCATTGCGGAAGCGCTTGGGGTCGGTGATGGAGCGCGGCGTGAACGCCTTCAGGCTCATCTTGTCGATGGTGGCCGCGAGGTCTTCGTCGGCCTGCAAGCCCAGCAAAGCCTTGCCCATGGCCGAGGCGCTGAGGCCGATCCGATCGCCCACCTCCACCACGTAGCGCAAGGACTGCCGGCTCGCCTGCGCGGCCACCACCTTGGCGGCGTTGTGGTCGAGCACGCCGAAGAACGCGCTCTCGCCCGTCTTCTCGGCCAGCTGCTCCACCGCTTCGCGGGCGACGGTGGTGAGGGGGTCGCTCTCGTTGATGCGCTGCGCGGTTTCCCACAGGCGCGCCGTGGGATAGTAGCGCAGCGTGCGGGGCGTGCGCATGAGATAGCCGACCGCGTGCAGCGTGTGCAGCAGGTCCAGGCTGCTGCTGTCGGGCACGGACAGCAGGCGCGCCACTTCCGAGTTGGACAAGGGGCGTTTCTCGCGCGAGAAGATTTCGAAGACGGTGAGCGTGCGCGTCGCGCCGGTGACCAGGGCAGGCATGGGTTCCTCCAAACGAAACGCGTAGTGTCCTCAATTTTGGCGGAGCCTCGGCTCAGGCGCGGTCGAAGAAGGCCTGCCGGGCGCGCTCGGGCACCGACATGCCGGTGGCGTTGGCCTTCTGCAGGACGCCCCAGAAGTAGCGGTAGGTGGCGCGGTCGTGCAGCTCGCCCTGGTACTGGATCGGGCCCCAGTCGGCCGCCTGGGCGGCGAGCAGGATCTCCGCGCCGTCGTGCACCTCCCGGAAATCGGGCTGCATAGCCTGCACGATCGGGGCGATCTGGGCCGGGTAGATGCTCCACATGCGCTGGAACCCGAACGCGTGGCGCGCGCGCGAGGCATCGCCGCTGATGACCTCGGCGTCCTTGAGGTTCAGGCACACGTTGTGCGCCGGCACGACACCGTTGGCCAGGGCGGCGGCCGACACCTCGGCCTTGGCGCGCGCCAGCAAAGGATGCTCGAACTGGCCCGGGCTGCGCATGGCCGATGCCGGGATCGCGCCGTGGTGGCCGCTCACGAAATCCATCAGGCCGAAGTCGAGCACCTCGAGGTGGGGCAGGGTGGCGATCGCGTGCACGTCGCGCAAGGCGCCATGGGTTTCGATCAACACGTGGATGGGCACAGGGGTGCCGCGACCGGATTGGCGGGCGGTGCTTTGCACGTATTCGATCACCTCGGCCACTTGTTGGGTCGCCGTGGCCTTGGGGATGGTGACGTAGGCCAGGCGTTGCGCGGCACCGCCGACGACGATCTCCACGTCCTGCCGCCAGGCCGGGTGCGATGGGTCGTGGATGCGCACACCGAGCTTGCCGTGGCGGTTCAGGGGTGACGCGATCACGCGCGCCACCATCTCGGCGTGGGCTCGCTCCTCACCGGCACGCGCGCCGTCTTCGCAGTCGCAGGTGATGTCGAACACGGGGCCCATTTCGTCCTGCAGCGTCAGGGCTTTGACGATCAGCTTTTCGCTGCCGGCGAAGTGCTCGCAGGCGGCGAGCGCGGGGAAGGTTTTTTCGCCGGAGAAGAGGGCGTCCTTGGGGTGCACGATGGTGGTCATGGTCTTGTGTTCAGAGGTTGGGGGTGGCTGCGCCGCGCTTGGGCAGGGCGATGGTGAAGTCCAGATCAAGCACGGTCTCGGGGGCGTGCTTCTGGCCGGCGGCGGGAAAAACGATCTGGCTGGCGCTCTCGAGGTTCTTCGCACCGACCATGCGCAACCGCACGCCGCCCACGGACGCGCCGCTCCCGGCATCGAAGGTGTCGAGCACGGTGGTGGCGCAGCAAATCGTGTCGCCCGCGAAGGTGGGCGACACATGGCTGCCGCCGTGGATGGCGAGGATGGCCAGCGCGTTCTCGGTGCCGTCGTAGGCCAGGGCCTTGCACACCGAGATGATGTGCCCGCCGTAGACCAGGCGCTGGCCCATGGGCGAGCGCGCCATGCCGTGCGCATCGAAGTGGGCCTTGGCGGTGTTCTGGTACAGGCGCGTGGCCAGGCTGTGGTCGCTGTGGTTGATGGCCATCGCGGCGGGGTGGTCGATGCGCTCGCCGACGGCGTAGTCCTCCCACAGATCGGTGACGCCGGTGGACTGCGTCACCAGGGCCGCGCGGTGGTCGAAGCGCTCGGCCGCGAGCGCGGCCAGGGCGGCGGTGTCCACTTGCGCTTGCAGCGTCGGAATCACCGTCTCGCCGCACGCGGCGGTGGCGTCGCGCTTGTGCACCATCACCCAGCGCACCCAGCTCAACACGGTCTGGCCGTGCTGGTTGCGCGCGGTCGAGCGCACGTAGACCACCCCGGACCGGCGGTTGGAGTTTTCCTTCAGGCCGATCACATCGCTCTGCACGCTGAGCGTGTCGCCGTTGAAGACCGGCTGGTTGAAGCGCATCTCCGCATAGCCGAGGTTGGCGACGGCGTTGAGCGAGAGGTCGGGCACGGTCTTGCCGAAGGCGGTGTTGAACACCAGCAGGTCGTCGAGCGGGCGTCCGCGCTGGCCGGCGGCGCGCGCCACGGGATCGGCGCTGTGCAGGCAGGCGCGGCTGCCGGTGAGCGCGATGTAGAGACTCTGGTCCGCGTCGGTCAGCGTGCGCGGCGTGGCGTGCACGAAGCGCTGGCCGAGGCGGAAGTCTTCGAAGTAGTTGCCGGTGCGCGTCTTGCCGCTGCTCATTGCGGCACCTTGCCGAGCAGGGCGTCGGAAATGATGCGCTGCTGGATCTCCGAGGTGCCCTCGAAGATCTTGGTGAGCCGCGCGTCGCGCCAGTGACGCTCCACCGCGAAGTGCGTGGTGTAGCCCGCGCCGCCGTGGATCTGGAGACCTTCGCTGGTCACCTGCTCGGCCATCTCGGTGGCGAAGAGCTTGACCATCGCGGCCTGCGTGTCGCAGCGCTGGCCCTGGTCGATCTGTTCGCACACCGAATACATCAGCGCGCGCGAGGCTTCGATCTGCGTCGCCATGGTCGCGAGCTTAAAGCGGATGGCCTGGAATTCGCCGATGGAGCGGCCGAACTGGTTGCGCTCTTTCGCGTAGACCAGCGAGTCTTCCAGCGCGCCCTGGGCCAGGCCGATGGCGCGCGCCGCCGTGTGGGCGCGCGCGGTTTCCAGGCCGGCGGTGGCGAGGTAGAAGCCGCGCCCTTCCTCGCCAATCATGTGCGTGGCCGGCACGCGGCATTTGTCGAACGCAAGTTCCCAGGTGGTCCAGCCGAAGTAGCCGATCTTGGGGATGGTGCTGCCCTTGCAGTTCTCGGGCAGCTGGCCGCGCGGCTTCTCGACCATGAAGGCCGACAGGCCCTTGTGGCGCGCCTTCGGATCCACCTTGGGGTCGGTGCGCGCGATCACCACGATGAAGTCGGCCTGGTCGGCGAAGGTGCACCAGTACTTGCTGCCGGTGATTTCCCAATGGTCGCCGTTGCGCACCGCGCGGCAGGTGATGTTGGCCACGTCGGAGCCCGCGTTGGCTTCGGACAGCGAGAACGCACCGAGGTATTCACCGCGCGCCATGCGCGGCAGGTATTCCTTCTTTTGCTCGTGCGTGAGGTGCTTGAGCGCGCCGATCAGCCCGTTGCCGCGCGCGATCAGGCTGGCCACGCTCATCCAGCCGCGCGAGAGTTCCTCGGCGACCATGCAGTATTCGGTGGCGCCCAGGCCCAGGCCGCCGTATTCCTCGGGAATCAGGATCGAGAAGTAGCCGAGCTCGGCCATCTCGTCGATCAACTCGCGCGGGATCATGCCCTTCTCGGGGTCCAGTTTGTTGGCGATCGGCAGCACGCGTTTCATGGTGAATTCGCGGGCCGATTCCTTGATGAGCTTGCGCTCCTCGGTGAGGATTTGCATAAGGGTTCTCCAGAAATTCGTGTTCAGGCGATGGCGCCTTCGCGGCGCAACCGGGCGATGTCGTCGTCTGCCAGGCCCAGGGCGTGCAGAACGCTGTCGGTATGTTCGCCCAGCAGGGGCGCGCGGCGTTGCACGCCACCGGGCGTTTCGCTGAGCTTGATGGGCACGCCGGCGATGCGCACGGGTGCGGGACATCCCGGGTGCTCCACCTCGACCAGCATCTCACGCCGCGCGAAGTGCGGGTCGTCGAAGATGTCGCGCGCGGTGTAGACGGGCCCGAAGGGCACGTGGCCACCCAGCGCTTCGGCCAACTCGGCCTTGGTGCGCGTGCGGGTGAAGGCCTCGACCGTTTCGATCACCTCATTCGCGTGCTCCACGCGCGACGGGTTGGTGGCGTAGCGCGGGTCGGAGGCCATCTCGGGGCGGCCGATGATGCGGGCGAGCTCGGCCCAGAGCTTCTCGTTCGCGCAGGCGATCGACACCCAGCCATCCCGTGCCGGGAACAGGCCGAAGGGGCAGAGCAGCGGATGCCGGTTGCCCTCGGGACCGGGTGTGCGGTCTTCGTAGGACTGCTGGTACACGATGCGCTCGCACAGCGCGAGCACGCCGTCGGCCATGGCCACGTCGACGAACTGGCCCTGGCCGGTGCGCTGTGCATGATGCACCGCCGAGAGAATGCCGATGCCCAGCATCAGGCCCGGTACGATGTCGCCCACGCCCGGGCCGATCTTGGTGGGCGCACCACCTTGCGGGCCGGTGATGCCCATGATGCCGCCCATGGCCTGCGCGACCACGTCGTAGGCCGGCCAGTCCGCGTACGGGCTTTCACCCGTGCGCGGATCGCCGAAGCCGCGGATGGTGGCGTAGACCAGTCGCGGGTTGAGCGCGCGCAGGCTTTCATAGCCCAGGCCCAGGCGCTCCATCACACCGGCACGGAAGTTCTCCACGATCACGTCGGCATCGCGCACCAGGCGCATCAGCAATGTGCGCGCTTCGGGGTGCTTGAGATCCAGCGCGATCGACGACTTGTTGCGGTTGACGCTCTGGAAGTAGCCGCCGAAGGCGCGCAGCGTGTCGTCGGGGTGGAAGGGGCCGGAGCTGCGGATGCCGTCGCCCGCGAGCGACTCGACCTTGATCACCTGCGCGCCCTGGTCCGCGAGCACCTGGGTGCAGATCGGGCCGGCGAGCATCTGCGAGAGGTCGATCACCCGCAGACCGGACAAAGCGCCTTGTGGCTGCATGGCTGCGTGCTCCTCAGTCCACTTTCGCGCCCGAGCGCTGGATGGCGGTCTTCCACTTGCTGCGCTCGGCGACCACGAAATCGCCGAACTTTGCGCCGCCCAGCGCCAGTGGCAGGCCACCCATGCGGCCCAGCGACTCGACCACGGCGGGGTCTTGCAGGGCCTGCGCCACTTCGGTCTGCCAGCGCTCGACGATGGCAGCCGGTGTTTTCGCGGGGAAGAACAGGCCAATCCACGAGGTCGACTCCGCGCCAGGGTAACCGGCTTCGCCGATGGTCTGCACCTGCGGCAGGGCTGGCAAGCGCGTGGGGCCGGTGACGGCCAGCGCGCGCAGCTTGCCGGCCTGGATGTGGCCCAGCGTGGTGATCGGGTAGTCGACGCTGATGTCGACCTGGCCGCCGAGCAGATCGTTGATCGACGGTGCGCTGCCCTTGTACGGGATATGCACAAACTTCACGCCGGCTTCGGCCTGCAGCAGCTCGCCCGCCAGGTGCGTGCCGGTGCCGTTGCCGGCCGACGAGAACAGCACCTTGCCCGGGTTCTGCTTCGCAAAGGCGACCAGCTCGGTGATGTTGCGGTACGGGCGGCTGGCGTTCGCCACCACGATGTTGGGGATGGACATGAGCGCGTGCACCGGCACGAAATCCTTCGCCGGGTCGAAGGGCAGGGACTTGTAGAGGTACTGGTTGGTCGCCTGCGTGCCCTGTGTGCCCAGCAGCAGCGTGTAGCCGTTGGGTTCGGCGCGGGCGACGGCTTCCGCTGCGAGGTTGCCGCCTGCGCCCGCGCGGTTCTCGACGATCACGGACTGTCCCAGGCGTTCGCCCACTTTGAGGGCGATCAAACGCCCGAGCTGATCGGTGATGCCGCCGGCCGGTCCGGGCACCACGATGGTGAGGGGCTTGGTCGGGTACGCGGTTTGCGCCAGTGCGCCGGGCAGTTGCGCGAGCAATGCAAAGCCGGCAGACAAGGCCAGTGCCACGCGCCTGGCGCGCTGGTTTTTCAGAGAGGAACAGGTCGGTTTCATGGTGTCTCCAGAGGGTTGCTTCGACGGTGGGGCCGGGTGGCAGGTAAAGAAACTTCTCGAAATCGCTTGGATTTTGAATCCGAGATAGCGTATAGTAATCCGCAATCTCGGATGAAGCGAAGTTTTTTTTGAAGCCCACCATGTCCAGCCTCATGCCCGTCGTCGGTCGCACGCTGTCTGTTTTTGAGGTCTTCGCTCGCGAGCGGCGCGAGCTGAGCAACCTCGAAATCGCGCGCTTGCTCGGCGTGCCCGAGAGCAGTTGCTCGGACCTGCTGCACACCTTGCACACCATGGGTTACCTGCGCCGCAGCCCGGGGTCGCGCCGCTTTTATCCGAGCGGGCGGCTGCACGAAGTGGCGCGGCAGGTGAAGGAGAACGACTCGTTCACGCTGCTGGCGCGCGAAGCCGTCGACCAGCTCGCCCAGCGCACCAACGAAAGCGCCTTCTTCGGCGTGCTCGACCGGCATGCCGCCAAGGTCGCCGCGGCCCAGCCCAGCCGTTTGCGCCTGCGCTACATCCTGGACGAGGGCGAGCGCGTGGCGCTGCATGCCTCGGCCCTGGGCAAGGCGCTGTTGGGCGCGCTGCCGCCCGATGCGCTGGCGGCGGAACTCGACCATTTGCGGCTGCGCGCCGTCACCTCCGACACCGTGCTGCGACCGGACACCCTGAGCGAACAGCTCGCGCGCGGCCGTGAAGCCGGTTGGTACGAAACCCGCGGCGAAGGCATCGAGGGCGTGCGCGCCCTGGCCGTGTCCGGCTGGCTCAACGGGCAGCCGGTCGCGCTGTCCCTGGCCGGTCCTATCGCGCGCATGGACCGCCACCAAGAGATCTACCTGCAGGCGCTGCAAGAAGCACGCAGCGCACTGCTGGCCGATGACGAAACCACCACTTGACACAGGAGAACCACATATGGACCTCGGATTGAAAGACCGCGTCGCGATCGTGACCGGCTCGGCGCGCGGCATCGGCGCGGAGACGGCGCGCACGCTGGCGCAAGAAGGCATGGCGGTGGTGATCACCGACCTGGACGGTGACGCTGCGCAGGAAACTGCCAAAGGCATCGTGGCCCAGGGCGGCCGCGCGATTGCCACGGCGTGCGACGTGCGCAACGAACAGCAGGTGAAGGCCATGGTGGCCGCCGGCCACGAGGCCTTTGGCCGCATCGACGTGCTGGTGAACAACGCCGGCCTGGTCAAAGACCGCACGCTGCTCAAGATGGACGAGGCCGATTGGGACCTCGTGCTCGACGTGACTCTGAAGGGTGCGTTCCACTGCTGCCGCGCCGCGCTGCCGCACATGATCGAAAAAGGCTGGGGCCGCGTGATCAACATCAGCTCGCGCGCGCTGTTCGGCAACCCGGGCCAGGCCAACTACTCGACCGCCAAGGCCGGCATCGTCGGCTTCACCAGCGCCATGTCATACGAGGTTGCGCGCAAGGGCGTGACGGTCAACGCCATCGCGCCAGGCTACATCGAAACCGAGTACATCAAGAGCCTGCCGAACTTCGACACCATCCAGGCCAACGTGCTGGCCAAGAACCAGGTGAGCTTCCCGGGCCAGCCTAGCGACGTCGGCGACGCGGTGGCCTTCATCGCCTCCGAGCGCGCGCGCTACATCACAGGCACCACGCTCTTCGTCACCGGAGGCCGCTATGGTTGATGCGGTCGACGTCGACGGCTTGAACGCGGATCAGATCCTGATGCGCGACAACATCCGTCGCTACCTGAAGGAACAAGTCTCGCCCCTGATCCGCCAGGCGGAAGCCGACAAGCGCTTCCCGTACGAGGTGCTCACCGGCCTAAGCGAGTTCGGTTACCTCGGCGGCACCTTGCCTGAAGAGGTCGGCGGCCTGGGCCTGGACTTCCCCACCTGGGCCGTGATGATGGAAGAGGTCGGCTACTGCTGGCTCTCGCTGCGCGTGATGGTCAACACGCTCAACATCGTGTCGGGGCTCATCAACGCGTACGGCAGCGAAGACCAGAAGGAGCGCTTCATGCGCCCGCTGCTGCGCAATCAGCGCAAGACCTTCGTCTCCATCTCCGAGCCCGATGTGGGCTCCAACGTGGCCGAGATCAAGACGCGTGCCGACAAGCGCGGTGATCGCTATGTGCTCAACGGCGCCAAGCTGTGGATCACCGGCGGCCAGTTCGCCGACTTCGGCGTGGTGGTGGCCCGCACCTTCAGCGAGAGCAGCAACGGCGAGCTCTCGCTGTTCCTGGTCGAGCGCGACCAGATCCCGCAGGCCGCGTGGAAGACCGAGCCGGTGGAAACCATGTTCGTGCGCCCCACCGGCACCTCCGCCTTCACCTTCGAGAACGCCGAGATCCCGGCCGTCAACCTGCTCGGGCAGGAAGGGCAGGGCCTGCGCCAGATCCTGATCGGCCTGAACTTCGGCCGGCTCAACGTGGCCATGGGCGCGATCGGCGCTGCGCAATGCGCGCTGGACCTGTCCACGCAGTACGCACGCGACCGCAAGCAGTTCGGCAAACCCATCGGTTCCTTCCAGCTGGTGCAGAAGCACATCGTCGACATGACGATGCGCGTGCAGGCCTCGCGCGCGCTCGGCTACCGCGCCGCGCGCGCCATGCAGCAAGGCACCGCGCGCACCGAATGCTCGATCGCCAAGCTCTACGCCACCGAGTCCGCCTTCGAAGTGGCCAACCTCGCGCTGCAGGTGCACGGCGGCATCGGTTACGCGACCGAGCTGCCGATCGAGCGCATCTTCCGCGACACCCGCGGCGGGATGATTCCCGAAGGCACGACCGAGATCCAGACGCTGATCATCGGCCGCGAAATTCTGGGCATTTCCGCCCTTGTCTGACTTCACGAGACCGCACACCATGTCCACTGCTTCTTCTTCCGTCGTCAACGACGTCGCCCAGGCTTCCATCTACTGGGAAGACCTGCCCGTCGGCACCACTTACACCACCTCGTCGCGCACCATCACGGAAGCCGACGTGGCCGCCTTCGCGGCCCTCACCGGCGACTTCAACCGCCTGCACGTCGACGCCGAGTACGCCAAGGCTTCGACGCACGGCCAGCGCATCGCTCACGGCATGCTGGTCGCCTCCTTCATGGCAGGCCTGACCTCGCGCTCCATCCCCAACCAGCTGATGGAAAACGCGCTCTTCGGCGTGCTGGAGAACACGGTGAAGTTCCCGCGCGCGACCTACATCAACGACACCATCCGCGTCGAGATCGAGGTGGTGGAGCAGAAGCCCACCAGCAAACCCGAGCGCGGCCTGATCAAGTTCGTGCGCAAGGCGGTGAACCAGCGCGGAGAGGTGTGCTGCGAACTCGGCGCCACCTGCCTGCTCAAGCGCCGCGCACCGGCCGCCGCGTGATGGACCGCGAGGGCACCGTGTTCCAGGACCTTTCACACCTGGTGCTGCCACGCTCGATCGTGGTGGTCGGCGCGTCGGACAAGCCCGACAGCATCGGCGCGCGCACCATCGAGAACCTCACGACCTATTCCACCTGGAAGGGCGAACTCACACTGGTCAACCCAGGACGCCAGACTGCGGCCGGCATGCCGTGCCTGCCCTCGGTGCTCGACCTGAAGACCGTGCCCGACGTGGCCATCGTCTCCGTGCGTGCCGAGCACGTCGTGCAGTCGCTGAACGAATGCGGCGAGCGCGGCATTCCCTTCGCAATCGTCTTCACCTCGGGCTTTGGCGAAATGGGCGAAGCGGGCCACGCGGTCGAAGCGAAAATGCGCGAGATCGTCGCGCGCACCGGTCTGCGCATCTACGGCCCCAACTGCCCGGGCCTGAACAACATCAACGCCGGTCTCGGCATGAGTTTCTCGCCGGCCTATCGCATCGACCGCATGCCGGGCCCCATCGGCGTGGCCACACAGGGCGGTGGCGTGGGCCGCAGCTTCATGCAGAGCGCCATGGCGCGCGGCGTGGGCACCGGCCTGTGGTTCTCGGGCGGCAACGAAGCCGACCTGCAGGTCAGCGACTACATTCACTACATGGCCGACGCGGACGACATCCGCGTGATCTACACCGTGCTCGAAGGCGTCCGCGACGGTCCGCGCTTCATGGCGGCTGCGCTGCAGGCTGCGCGCCGCGGCAAGCCCATCGTGGCACTGAAGGTGGGCAAGTCCGACTACGGCGCGAAAGCCGCTGCCTCGCACACGGCTGCCATCGCCGGCTCCGCCGAGATCAACAGCGCGGTGTTTCGCGAGCTGGGCGTGGTGGAGGTGGACGACATTGGCGAGGCGGTGGACGTGGCCACACTATTGGCGCGCGGACAGCCCACCGGGCGCGAAAAGATCGCGGTGTATTGCTTCTCGGGCGGCAGCGGCGCGCTGACATCCGACCGCATCGGCATCGAAGGGCTGGAGATGTCCGAGCTGGCGCCGGCCACGCTGGACAAGCTCAAGAAAGTCTTGCCGCCCTACGCGCCGCTGGGCAACCCGGTGGACGTGACTGGCGAGGTGCTGGCCGACGCGAACATTGCGCACGCCACCATCGAGGCCACGGTGAAGGACCCCAACACCCAGGTGGTGCTGGTGCCGATCCCGGTCGAGTACGGCAAGACCACACAGCTGCTGGCCGAATGCATGGTGAAAGCACAGGTCGGCGAGAAAACACCGATCGTGCCGATCTGGATGAGCGACCGCGAGGGCGAAGGTCACCGCCTCATGGTCGAGGGCGGCCTCGCGCCGATCCGTTCGGTGCGCAACGCGGTGCTGGCGGTGAAGCGCCATGTCGGTTACGGCCGCTGGCTCGCGGGGCGCGACGTGGCCTGGCAGCCCTTGGGCCAGCCGCAGGCCGCTCCAGGCGAGCGCACCGCGATGAGCGAAGCCGCTGCCAAGAAGCTGTTGCAGGCGGCCGGTGTGAACGCGCCGGTCGGCACCGTGGTGCATTCGGCTGCCGAGGCGGCCGATGCCTTCGCGCAGATGGCGAGCAACCGCGTGGCCATGAAGGTCGTCAGTGCGCAGATCACGCACAAGACCGACGTGGGTGGCGTGCAGCTCGGCATCGAGAGCGCGTCGCAGGCCGAGGCCGCCTTTGAGGCGATCCGCCAGAACGTGTCGGCCCACCACCACCCTTCGGTGATCGAGGGTGTGCTCGTCGAGCCGATGCTGGATAAGCCTTTCGTCGAGGCTGTGGTCGGCATCCACCGCGACTCGGTGTTCGGCCATGTCTGCACCTTCGGCCTGGGGGGTGTGAGCATCGAGCTGTTCAAGGACGTGAGCCGACGCCTGCTGCCGCTCACGCCGGCCTCGGCGCGGGCGATGGTCATGGAAACACGTTGTCACGACCTGCTCGTGGGCCACCGGGGGCAGACCGCCTTCGACGTCGATGCCCTGGTGCAGACGCTGGTGCGCTTGAGCGACTTCGTCGTGCAACACGCCGAGCGGATAGAGGAACTGGAAATCAACCCCCTCGCGGTGCGTCCGCAAGGGCAGGGCGTGGCCGCGCTGGACGCGGTGCTCACCCATTCATCCAAGGAGAACTTCAAATGGTAAAGACAGAGATCGGCTACACCACCACCGACACCATCATGGTCCGGGGCAAGAACCTCTCGACCGAGATCATCGGGCAGTTCGACTTCATCGACATGATCTTCTTCACCACGCTGTCGCGCATGCCGACAGCGCAGGAGAAGACCATGGTCAACGCGCTGCTTGTGACCACCGCCGACCACGGCATTACGCCCAGTTCGCTGGCCGCGCGCCTGACCTACATCGGCGCGCCCGAGTCCTTGCAAGGCGCCGTGGCCACCGGCCTGCTGGGCGCGGGCAGCGTGTTTCTTGGCACCATGCAGAACGCCACCGAGATGCTGCTGCAGGGCGCGGCCGACCTGACGGACGACGCCACCGACGAACAACTGCGCGACACCGCGCGCGCGCTCATCCAACAGTACAAGCAGGAGCGCCGCTCCATTTTCGGCGTGGGCCATCCGATCCACGTCGACGGCGACCCTCGCGTGCCGACCTTGCGCGCGCTCTCGCAGGCCAACGGCTACTACGGCAAACACTGGCGCCTGATGGAGGCCATCAGCGATGTCTTCACGCGCGAGATGGGCAAGAAGCTGCCGCTCAACGCGGTGGGCGCCATCGGCTCCATCGTGGCGGCCATGGGGCTGGACCCGATGGTCGCGCGCGGCCTCGCCCTGGTCGGACGCTCGGCGGGCATCCTGGCCCACTGCATGGAAGAGAAACAGGCGCCGATGGCGCGCGAAGCCTGGGAGCATGTGCTGCGCGCCGATCCGCGCAACGTATTGCCATGAGCACGCCGACGGCCCCGCTCGACGGCCTGAAGGTCGTCGACTTCTCCGAGCTGCTGCCCGGGCCGTTCCTCTCGGACTGCCTGGTCGAGATGGGAGCGGAGGTGGTGAAGATCGAGCGGCCGCCGCACGGCGACAACGCCCGCGTCCTGGTGCCCGGTGTGTTCGCGGCGATGAACCGGGGCAAGCGCAGCGTCTTCCTCGATCTCAAGAACGATGCGCAACGCCGGCAGGCGCTCGCTTTGGTGGAAGAAGCGGACATCGTGCTGGAGGGCTACCGTCCCGGCGTGATGACCCGCCTGGGCCTGGACCACGAGACGGTGCGCAGGACCAACCCGCGCGTCATCTATGTGTCGCTCACGGGCTATGGCCAGACCGGTCCGCTCGCGGCGCTGGCGGGGCACGACCTCAACTACCTGGCCGCTTCTGGTGTCACGGCCTTGTCGGGCCGCGCCAGCGAGCCACCCGAACACGGCTACGGCATTCCCGTGGCCGACCTGTCGGGCGCCTTGTACGGTCTGGCCGCGACGCTGGCCGCGCTGCAACAGCGGCACCGCACCGGCCAAGGCCAGTGGCTGGACGTGTCCATCACCGACTGTCTGGTGCACATGATGAACCCGCGCATCGGCCAGTTCGTGGCCAAGGGACGGGCCGACCTGCAGGCCCAGCGCAACGAGGCCCTGCTGCGCCCAGGCTACGGCGTGTTCCAGACGGTTGACGGCGCGTCCCTCGCCATCGCGGCGGTGGAAGACCACTTCTGGACCCGGCTGGTGAAGCTGCTGGATCTGGAGGTTGAGGGTCTGGATGGCGCAACATTTGCCGAGCGCACCGCGCAGGCCGAGCACGTCAACCGGTGCCTGGCGGCGCGGATCGCCACGGTGGACGCCGCTACGCTGCGCACGCGTCTCACCGAGGCGGACATTCCCTGGTCCGACATGGTCGAACCTTCGCGGCTGGCCGAGCACGCGCAGCTGCGCGCCAGAGGCAAGCTGAAGACGCACGCCACGCCGTCGGGCGAGATGATGCTGAGCCGGTTTCCCGTGCATCTGGAAGGCATGGTGGGGTAATGGAGCCGGCATGGGATGGGCCCGTGACCCGCTGGGTCGGACCGCCGCCGTTTGCCTCTTTGATGGCGTCGTCAACGATCGAGAAGCGGACCCGTCCCCGTAGGGAAAGCCCCGCGCGCCGAGCACGCGCCAAGCCGCGGGCCGGGGTTGAAGCCAGAGCGCGCCGTCCCATTGCCGAGCGCGTGGCGACCGCGCCTGCTGTGGGGGTGGCACCTGCCCCGGCCAAACGCGTGAGCCCGCCCCAACCACAAGCACGGCCGCCTACAACGGCGCAGGTGCTGGAAGCATCGCTGCGCCAAGACTTGCGGGACGGCCACTGGCGCGCCGCCGTCCGCCGTCTGTACATGCTCGAGCATTGCGACCGGGAGCGCGCCTTGAAGCTGCGCCATGACGTGGAGGTTTTCGCCAAGCGCCTGCTACCGCGGGAGGAGGAACGGCTGCGCACGAACGCCCGCGCGTGGGCGGCTCAGGTTGCGCTAGGGTGAGGCGTTGTGGTGGGGAGCACCGCGCCCCCCATCTGCTCCCGCTTGCGTTGCTTTCGCAGCCCAATCATCGACAGCGGTAAGTTGAAACAGGTTTTTCGCTAGTTGGCGCTACTCCGTTATGTCTCAAGTGATCTTGGCGTGGCCGAGAGGATTCCATCCTCGCCAACGATTCGACTGCCAATGATGGTGGCCCAAAAAACAGAGCGGTCTTTGCGCACGCGCCGGCCTTCTTCCTCAGTCCTTCCATGCAAGCATGCTCGCGCCAGTTTCCGTTGCGGCAGACCCTGAGCCACGTCTTGGGGGCGAAAGAACATGCTGTAGGAATTGCCCATCACCTCCTCAGCTTGGTACCCCTTGAGCCGCATTGCACCTGGGTCCATGACTCGATGCGCCCATCCGGATCCAACATGTAGATTGCGTAGTCCTCGGTTGCCTCAACGACAAGCTGGAACCGATCCGCCCTCTTGGTGAGCAATAGAGCGACGTTTTCGGCAGGCCATAAGCGCAAGCAATGTCATTTCGGGACTCTATTCAAGCAGTCGAGTGCCACGTGACTTGAAATGATTGCCCTGACGGTGATATCCGAGAACCACGGCAATGGATTGGTGGCCCGTCATGGCCATCGTGTCAGCGAGCGAGACGTTTTGCGCGGCCGCTTCGGTGACGAAACCAGCGCGCAAAGAGTGCGCAGAAAATGCCCCCTCAACCCCTGCCAATAAACATCGCGCCTGAACGATGTCGCGCACGGCCGCGGCCGACAGCGGACCACCGAGGTGGCCGCCTTTGAGCACCCGGCGGAAGAGGGCGCCTTCGCGGATCCCACTCACCGACAACCACTCTTCCAGCGCAGCACCAGCTTGCCCAATCACGGGTTTGTGGTTCTCGGGCCGATCAACGCCACTTTGATTGGTCTTTGAGAAGGCCAGCTCGTAAGAAAACTCCCCAGGCCCGGTGTTCTTCAAAAACTTCATGTCGGCCGCAGCCACCTCGGAGCGCCGGCGCCCACCACTGGCCCAGGCGAAGAGGAGGAGGGCGCGATCGCGCTTGCCTTTCAATGAGTCGTCGCAGGTGGCAAGGACAAGCTGCAGCGGATCCTTGGTCAGCGCGTCCTTCTTTTTGGGCAGCTCACCGCGCTTGGCGTACCCGTTCTGGAAACGGTCGAAGCGCGGGTGCAGGGATGAGGCTCACTGACTGCTCTCTCGCAATGTCCATCTGAATTTCATGGGCACGCCGGTATCCTCGTCGCTGCTGGAGAAGGTCCCAGTAGCTCTGCACTCGGCTTGTGAACGACGTATGTAGGTCGAGATGCTGCGCCAAGAGCAATGCGTAGCCGACCGCAACATCCGCTGCTGTGAACCGTCCAGCACAGAGAAACGCCTCGTGCTCAAGAGCTGAATCCACTGCACGCAGTCTCCCGAGAAACCACTTTTCATAGTCCGCTGCGACCTCCGGTTGTCGCCGCTCATGCGGCTCAAAGTGTCGGTAGCGAAGCACAAGAGTCTGCGGAAAGGTCAGCGTGGCGTCGCTCATGTGCAGCCAGTTCAGGTAGGCACCATAGTTTTCGTCCTCTACGCCGACATCCAGACCCGCTTCGGAAAAGCGGGTGGCCAGGTACTGGCATATCGCCGCGGACTCTGTCATTCGCACATCGCCATCGCTGAAATAGGGGACGGTGCCCAGAGGATTTTCCTGAAGAAAGTGCTTGGCGCGCGCACGCGGAGGAAACTCCAGCATGCGCAACTCGTAGGGCACGCCCAGTTCTTCCAGCATCCACAGCGCCCGGAACGAGCGCGCACTCATGCAGTGGTGCAATACCATCATCGCGTCACCTTCCTCGAAATTGCGCTGTGCTGGCTGTCTTCAGGACCACTTCTTCGAAGTGAAATTCTGGATGCGCTCCGCGGTATCTGCGTTCCCAAAGCAGGCCATGGCGGCCTGACGCTCCAACTCCAGCGCGGAGGAAAGGAACGGGCTCAGTTGCGAGGTCAGCATTTTCTTGAGCAGACCTGTGGAGAAGGCAGACCTGCTTGCTACTGCATTGGCCAGCGTCATTGCGGTATCGAGCATCGCGTCCTTCGGGACCACCCGATTGACTAGGCCCAGTTGATGGAGCTTGGCTGCGTCCACGCGGTCCCCCAGAACCATCATTTCCATGGCGCGTTGATAACCAAGGGTCTGCGGAAGAAGATGCGTGACACCGCCCGTGACAAAGTGACCGAGCTGCATCTCCGGGAAGAAGCAGACCAAGTCATCAGCGGCGACCACCATGTCGCAGTTGAGCACCCATTCGAAGCCTCCGCCGACCGCGTATCCGTGTACTGCCCCCACGACCAACTTGTTTCCAAACATGATGTCGCGTGTAATCTGTTGGATGTCATCGCAAACGCCGGCGATGGCCTCGGAAGATGTGGTCTGCTCATCGAACTCCTTCAGGTCGTCACCCGCGCAGAATGCGCGGCCGGCTCCAGTGAGAACAATGGCTCGGGTGTTCGGGTCTGACTGGGCGGACACCATCGCTTCGTGGAAATCGCGCAAGAGCTCTTTGCCGATGGCGTTGAGACGTTCAGGTCGATTGAGGGTGACAACGCTGTTGTCTTCCACTGAAAACTGACCCAGTTAGAGCAGCAATTTCCATTGAAAGCTGACCCACGTAAGAACCCTATCCTGCTGCTTTTGGCAGCAGGAGATTTCAGGAGTGATAGACGTGGCGACTTTGAGTGTCATAAGACGCTGGGCACTGCGCGAGCAGATGTCCATCCGCGAGATCTCCAGGCGTACAGGCCTGGCTCGCAACACCGTTAAGAAGTACCTGCGGGCGGGCGATGAAGAGCCCCGCTACGCCAAGCGTGCGAGCTCCAGCAAGCTCGACCCTTACGCTGAAAAACTCTCCACGTGGCTGTCGATCGAGGCAACAAAGTCGCGCAAACAGCGGCGCACTTTGCTGCAGCTCCACACAGACCGCGCTCTTGGACCGGCTGACTCACCGATGCCACATCCTGGAGACCGGAAACGACAGCTATCGGTTCAAAAACAGCTCAGCAAGCCCTAAGTCTGAAAAGGAGAAAACGAAGCACTTATCCACACCGTGAGCTGCTTTGCTCACAAAGCGGGTGGGTCAGTATTCGATGGAAATCTCGGGTCAGAGATCAATGGAATTCAACAGTCCGAAAACCCCCCAGTAGCCTTTTTGTGTCGCGGGCGTGCAGATTCACGCTGATACTTTGTGTCGGCTCACTCGAACCAATCGCAGGAAAAGCGCCCGCAGGTAATTTGACATAATATACATCGTGGAATATTCAAGGGATGGCTGAAACCCAGCATCCCAGGCCCCGAGGCCTCTGTCCCGGGCCGAAAACGGCCCCGCCTCGAACTCAGCTCGCGACAGCCAGAATCACATCCGAAGCTTTCACCAGCGCCGTTGCGGATGCACCTGATGTCAGCGCAAGTTCGGCGACAGCGCCTTGCGTGACGATCGCGACGACCTCCAGGCCATCCTCGGTCTTGAGGGTGACTTCCGCGTTCACCGCGCCCGGCACCAGCGCGTGCACCTTGCCTTCGATGCGGTTACGCGCCGAAATCCTGGCACCTTGCAGGTCGGTGGCCAGCAGCACGGACGAGGCTTTCACCAAAGCGATCACCGTTTGTTCGGTCTTGAGTCCAAGGGCTTGTGTGCTTTCCCGGGTGATGATGGCCGCGAGCCGCTGTCCACCAGGCAAGGTCACTTCGACCTCGTCGTTGACCGCGCCCGAGCGCACCGCCGTGACTTTTCCCATCCACTGGTTGCGCGCGCTGGTCTTCATGTTCAGTACCTTCAAAAGGGAGAACGCCTGATCCAAGTCCATCGCGCCCTGGTCCAGAAGTTCGACAAAACGTTGGTGAATGGCATCCACCTGTTCATAGCGCTCGATCAACCTTCGGCCGTGCTCGGTCAAGCGGGTGGACCCACCTCCTCTGCCACCGACGGCGCGCTCGATCAGGGGCGTTCGAGACAGCTCGTTCATCCTGTTGATGGCATCCCAGGCGGCCTTGTAGCTCATGCCGAAGGCCTTGGCGGCCTGTGTGATGGAGCCGTGCTGGTCGACGGCGCGGAGCAAAGCCACCCGCCCATGCCCACCCAGGCTGTCTCCACCGACCGAGATCCAGATCGATCCGCGGACATCCAGCCGATCGCCGCCTTTGCGCCTTCTTGTCACCATGCCCATCCCTGTTTGTCTAAGCCGTCCAGACCTGATTCTGCGGCGTTCGGGGACCGTCGACGACCCGACCTCCGTCGATGCAGATCACCTGCTCCGCCAGGCAGTTCACGTCGTCGTCGTCGTGGGTGATCAGCAGCATCGGCAGCTGGATCTGTATCTGCAGCGCCTTGAGTTCGTCTCTCAGGCGCTGCCGCAGTCCCTTGTCCAGGGCCGCAAACGGTTCGTCCAGCAACAAGGCGCGCGGGCTGGTGACCAAGGCCCGGGCCAGCGCGGTGCGCTGTCGTTGCCCGCCGGAAATCTGGTGGGGATAGTGACCCGCCACCGATTCCAGGTGGAACGTTGAAATCCAGCGCTGCACGCTTTCGTCCGCGATGGCCTTGTTCGGGTTCTTCCAACCCCGTCGCAAGGCGAAGGCCACGTTCTGGACGACGGTCAGGTGGGGAAACAGTGCGTACTCCTGGAACACGTAGGCGAGATGCCGTTCCTGTGGCGCAGCGACCAGGCCTCGGGCGGTGTCGCAGAGCACCTGCCCAGCCACCACCACCCTCGCCTCGTCCGGTGTTCCAAGGCCCGCGATCATGCGCAGCGTCTGGGTTTTGCCGGCCCCCGATGGGCCAAAAATCACCACGCGTTGGGCCGAGGTCTGGAAGCTCACATCGAGCTCGAACTGCGAGTCTCCTTGCCGCAGGAGCTTGCGCAGCCTCACGTCCCACACCGTGGCCGGCGCCTGTGCATCGGTATCGCCATGCATGCGGGAGGATGCCATGGTCAGAGGAAGCGTGTTGTTCCGGTGCATCTCAAGCCCGCGCGGCCACGCGGCCCGGCACCAGGCGGCCCGCGCTCAGCAGCACCACCATGCAGGTGATCGAGGTCACCGCCACGAGAAAGTTCGCCGTTTGATCCTGCCCGGCCTGCACGGCTTCGTAGACGGCGATGGAGAGGGTCTGCGTCTTGCCCGCGATGCTGCCGGCCACCATCAGCGTGGCGCCGAACTCGCCCAGCGCCCGGGCGAACGACAGCAGCAGGCCCGCGAGAATGCCGCGCCACGCCAGAGGCAACGACACCCGGAAGAACACCGCCCATTCGTTGATGCCGAGGGTGCGGGCCGCATCCTCCAGTTGAGGGTCCACCGTTTCGAAAGCCGCGCGCGCGGCCTTGAACACCAGGGGGAAGGACACGATGGTGGCCGCGATGATGGCGGCCGGCACCGTGAAGATGAGACGCAGGCCGAAGTGTTCGAGCAGCCAGGCACCCAGCACGCCGTGGGTGCCGATGACCACCAGCAGGTAGTAGCCCAGCACCGTCGGTGGCATCACCATGGGCAGCGTCAGCGCGGCGTCGATCACCTCGCGGCCGGGGAAGCGCCACCGAGCCAGCGCGTAGCCCACGCCCACACCGAGCAGCAGGTTGATGGCGGTGGCCCAGCCCGCCACTTTGAGGGTGAGCGCGAGGGGTATCCAGGCTTCGGCCACGGGGCGTTCCGGTTCTCGAAATCAGGGCTTGCCGAAGCCGTGCTTGCTGAGGATGGCCTGGGCCGGCGGCGTGAACAGGAAGTCGACGAACTTCTCACCCTGCGTCGCATTGGGACCAGCGGGCAGCGGTGCCACGGGGTACAGGATGGGCTTGGGCGTCGGCACCGTGAGCGCGACCTTCACCTTGTCCAGCATGATGGCGGCGTCCGTCGAATAGACGAAGCCGGCGTCAACCTCCCCTCGCGCCACGTAGTCCAAGGCCTGGCGGACGTTGGTGGCGCCGATCATCTTGGGTTCGATCGCGCCCCAGAGGTTGGCGGCTTGCAGCACGCCCTTGGTGTAGCGGCCCACCGGCACGCTGGCGGGAAGACCGATCGCGATGCGGGCATAGGCCGGCTGGGTGAGATCGTTGGTCGATTTCGGCACGTTGGCGCTGGCGCTGGGCACGATGACCACCAGGGCGTTGGACACGAAGTTGCGGCGCCGGGCTTCCTTCACCAGACCCTGGGTTTGGGCCTGGTCCATGGTTTCCTGGTCGGCGCTGGCAAAGACATCGGCCGGCGCGCCCTTGGCGATCTGCTGCAGCAAGGCGCCCGAAGCGGCGAAGTTGAGTTGCACCTTGGTGCCGGGATTCGCCGATTCGAACAGGGGCGCGATTTCGCGGAAGGCGTTGGTCAGGCTGGCCGCGGCCGAAACCGTGACGTCGGCCGCGTGCGAGGCGAAAGCCAAGCCGGCGGCCAGAGCGAAGGCCAGAGAGCGGGCGGCAAAAGTTTTCATGGGCATCTCATGGAAGGCGGTGAATCGCAATATCAAAGTATATATAGCGGTGAGCACATTCTTCTGCATGAGGTTGATTTTCAAGGGAAATACGGTGGCCTTATCGAAATTTCTACATCTAGCTTTCGAACGAAGATCATGGCCAAAAAAAGCCCGGGCCACTTTGCAGCGGCCCGGGCTTGATGAAGAGATTGGGCGCGCGGTGCGCCCGGTGCTTCAGTCCTCGACGAAGGCTTCTTCGCGCTTCTTCTTGATCGATGGCAGCAGCACGATGAGCAGCAAGGCCACGGCCACGGCCAGCAAGGAGGCGGAGATCGGGCGGGTCACGAAGACCGACCAGTCGCCACGCGAGATCAGCAGGGCGCGGCGCAGGTACTCCTCCATCATCGGGCCCAGGATGAAGCCGAGCAGCAAGGGCGCCGGCTCGCAACCGAGCTTGATGAAGATGTAGCCGATCACACCGAACAGCGCCACCATCCAGATGTCGAAACTGTTGTTGTTGGTCGAGTACACACCGATCGCGCAGAACAGCACGATGGCCGGGAACAGCCAGCGGTAGGGCACGGCCAGCAGCTTGATCCACATGCCGATCAGCGGCAGGTTCAAGATGATCAGCATGGCGTTGCCGATCCACATGGAAGCGATCAGGCCCCAGAACAGTTCCGGGTTGCTGGTCATGACCTGCGGGCCCGGCTGGATGTTGTGGATGGTCATGGCACCGACCATCAGCGCCATCACGGCGTTGGGCGGAATGCCCAGCGTGAGCAACGGGATGAACGAGGTCTGCGCACCGGCGTTGTTGGCGGACTCGGGGCCGGCCACGCCACGGATGTTGCCCTTGCCGAACGGGATCTCTCCGGGCTTGAGCTTGACCTTCTTCTCGATCGTGTAGGCCGCGAAAGCCGACAGCAGCGCACCACCGCCAGGCAGGATGCCCAGCGCCGAACCCAGGGCCGTGCCACGCAGGACCGCCGGCAGCATGTTCTTGAAGTCCTCCTTGGTGGGCATCAGGCCGTGCACCTTGTCGGTGAACACCTGGCGCTCGCCTTCGGGGTGGGACAGGTTGTGGATGATCTCGCCGTAGCCGAACACGCCCATGGCGATCACGACGAAGCTGATGCCGTCGGTGAGCTCAGGCACGTCGAAGCTGAAGCGCGCCACGCCCGAGTTCACGTCGGTGCCCACCAGGCCCAGCAGCAGGCCCAGCACGATCATGGCCAGCGCCTTGACGAGCGAACCCGAAGCCAGCACCACGGCGCCGATCAGGCCCACGATCATGAGCGAGAAGTACTCGGCGGGGCCGAAGCTCAGGGCCACCTCGGTCAGCGGCGGCGCGAACGCGGCCAGCACCAAGGTGCCGACGCAACCCGCAAAGAACGAACCCAGACCAGCGGCCGCCAGCGCAGGGCCTGCCCGGCCCTTCTTCGCCATCTGGTGGCCGTCGATCACGGTCACCACCGACGACGATTCGCCGGGCAGGTTGACCAGAATGGCGGTGGTGGAACCACCATACTGCGCGCCGTAGTAGATACCGGCCAGCATGATCAGTGCGGCCACGGGCGGCAGGCCGTAGGTGGCGGGCAGCAGCATGGCGATGGTGGCAACCGGGCCGATGCCGGGCAGCACGCCGATCAGGGTGCCCAGCAAGCAACCCACCAGGGCGTAGAGGATGTTCTGGAAAGTGAAGGCGACGCCGAAGCCCAGCGCCAGATGGTCAAAAAGTTCCATGAAAAGAGTCTCCGGATCAGGCGGTCAGGAACGCAGGCCACACCGGGAACTGCAGATTCAATGCGTAGACAAAGGCGCCGTAGCTGCCGACGGCAAGGATGGTCGCGAGGATCACCGACTCCTTGAGGCTGGAGTTGGGGCGCGCGTAGCCGGCGATGAGGACCAGTGCATAGATCGCGACGATCAGACCGAAGGCGGGAAGGCCCACGCTTGGCAGGCCGACGAGCAGGATGCCGAAAGCCAGGTTGGCGCCGATGATGAAGCCCAGGGGGCGCCAGGCAATGCTGCCGATGGGGTCACCATCGATGGCCTTGCTCTTGAACGACTGCAGCGTCACGATCAGTCCCAGCCCCGCCAGGACGATGCCTAGCAACAGTGGGAAGTAGCCTGGGCCCATGCGCGCCGCGCTGCCAACCGTGAAGTTGGTCGCTCCGATGGCAAACGTGATGCCAACGATGGTGAACATGAGTCCAGAGAAAAAGTCCTTTTGGCTTGCCAATTTCACGGCGTCTCCTCAATTTGTGGGTGTCGGGGGCGATTTTGATGCGGCCGCGCCATTTGGCGCATGTGGGTTACACCTACTCCAGGCCAGTTCGACCAGAGCCTGCGGGTCGCAGGCCTGGCTTCACCACTTGCCTTTGGGCTGCTGGGCGCGCACAAAGGCCGCAATGATATCGGCGGAAGCCTGCCGATTCGCCTGCCGCGCGAAATCAATCGCGGTCAGTCCCCGTTCGTTCCTGAGCAGCGGGTCGGCGCCCTCCTCCAGCAACAGCTTGACCACGCCCGCGCTGCCGTATTGGGCGGCCATCATGAGGGGCGTGGTCTTGTTGGGCGACTCGGCGTCGATGTAGGCGTGGTGTTCGAGCAGCAGCCGCACCATGGCCGCGCTGTTGTCGCCGGCGTGGCTGGCGGCATAGTGCAAGGGCGTCCAGCCCGGCTTGTTGACCTCGGCCTTGCGCGCGATCAGCCGTTTGGCCAGATCCAGCTGGCCTTTGATCGCCGCGATCATCAGGGGGCTCTCATCCTTGCTGGTGCGAGCCTCCACGTCCACCTTGTTCTGGCTCAGCAGAAAGTCGGTCACCTGCGGCGCGTCGCCGCGAATCGCAAGGTACAAGGCATGCTCGCCTGCGGCGTTGCGGGTGTTCAGGTCGAAACCCCGCTGCCCGAGCTGCCGCACGGTGGCGACGTCGTCTTTCGCGATGGCGATGAAGAAGTCGTCGAACGAGCTGGCCCAGACCGAACCCGTGCACGCCAGGATCAGAGCAGCGATCCATTTAAAAACAATGTACTTTTTAAGATTTCTCATGTATTGGATGAGGAAATTTGTGCCGATGGAGCAGCGGTCACCTGGTCAAACAGCTGCTCGAAATTGCGGCTGGTGGCTTCCGCCACGGCCTCCACGCTGAGTCCCTTGAGCTCGGCGACCTGCTTGGCGACCCAGGGCACGTAAGCCGGCGTGTTTGTCTTGCCGCGGTAGGGCACGGGTGCGAGGTAGGGGCTGTCGGTTTCGATGAGGGTGCGGTCCAGCGGCACATAGGCGGCCACCTCGCGCAGATCGGCCGCGGTGCGAAACGTCAGGATGCCGGAGAAAGAAATGAAAAAGCCAAGGTCGAGTGCGGCACGGGCCACCGTCATGCTTTCGGTGAAGCAGTGGAAAACCCCTTTTGCCGGCGCCAGCCCGGCGGCGGTGCCGGAGGCGAAACCGCCCTCCTCGCGCAGGATCGCCACCGTGTCGTCGGACGCGCTGCGGGTGTGGATCACCAGGGGCAGCGCGGTCTGGCGGGCGGCGCGGATGTGGACGCGAAACCGCTCGCGCTGCCATTCCATGTCGGCCACCGTGCGGTCGCCCAGGCGGTAGTAGTCCAGCCCGGTTTCACCGATGCCCACCACCCGAGGGCGGGCCGCGCGTTCCAGCAGGTCGTCGAGCGTCGGCTCCTGCACCTCGTCGCTGTCGGGGTGCACCCCGACAGTGGACCAGAGGTGGTCGTGGTCGCGGGCGAGGCTGTAGACGTCTTCGAATTCTTCCAGCGTGGTGCAGATGCACAGGGCCCGGTCGACCTGGGCTTGCGACATGGCGTCGAGGATGTCGGGCAGTTGGGCCCGGAGCTCGGGAAAGCTGAGGTGGCAGTGGGAGTCGGTGAACATACGGAAAAGGTGCCGGCATGAAAAAGCCGATGGGCACCGCATTGTGCGCCGCATCGGCTGGCCGGGAATCGGTGTGTCAGAGTGTCTGGGTGGCGCGGTCGGAACCGAGGCTGGAGCCCAGGATCTCCTCGATCTTCAATTTGAGCTGGCGCGACTTCTCGTCTGCCGGGAACCGGATGCCCACGCCCTGCGTGCGGGCGCCCTGGGCCTTGGCGGGGGTGACCCAGGCCACCTTGCCCGCGACCGGGTAACGCTGCGGGTCGTCGGGCAGGCTGAGCAGCACGTACACATCGTCGCCCAGGCGGTACTCGCGCGAAGAAGGGATGAAGATGCCGCCGTCGGCGAACAAGGGGATGTACGCGGCGTACAGCGCCGCCTTTTCCTTGATGGAGAGCTGGATCACGCTCGGCCGCGCCGCCGCAGCCGATGGAGGGGGGGAGGTGCTCATGGTTGGCGAGTTTAGCGGCAATACCCTGCCGCGCGGGTGGTTTTAAGGCCGTGCGTCAGCCCTTGCGCGCCGCCCCGCTGGCCAGCACCTGCCGGGTGCGCGCCGCCCAGGCTTCCTGCATCAGGCCGGCGTTGTAGGGGTGTTCGACCGAGCGTGCGGCGCTCATGAGCTCGCGCGACCACTGCGCCAGCGCACCCCAGCGGGGTGCGGGGGGCAGTTGATCGGTCTGGAAAAAGCGCGCGGGCGCGCCTGCGGCCCGGGCCATGAGGTCGTGGCACAGCTTCTGCAGCACGGCGAGTTGCTGGGCCGGCGGCCATCCATTGAGGGTGCCCCAGTCGCCCCGGGCCAGCGCCTGGGGCAGTTGTGCCCAGGTCGCGCCCTGCAAACCGGTGGCCGCCCAGGCCAGGGCATCGTCGGGCCGACCACCGGCGGCCTGCAGCCACACGGCGGCCTGCGCGCGGTCCACCGCCTTGTTGCCGTCGGTGGCCTGTTGCACCAGCCAGTCCAGCGCCTCGGCCTCCTCGGGCCACACCATGCTGTGGGTCTGGCAGCGGCTGCGGATGGTGGGCAGCAGCTGGTGCGCGGCTTCGGTGGAGAGCACGAAGCGCACTTCCCCCACCGGTTCTTCCAGCGTCTTGAGCAAGGTGTTGGCCGACTCGATGTTCATGCGCTCGGCCGGGTGCACCAGGATCACCTTGGTGCGGCCGCGCGAGCGCGTGAACTGCGTGAAGCCCACCGCCTCGCGCGCCGCCTCCACCCGGATGAGCTTGCTGGCCTTGCGCTTCTTGTCGTCGATTTCTTTCTGCGCGCCCTCGTCCAGCGGCCAGCCGAGTTCCAGGCTCAGGGTCTCGGGCATGAGCGCGCACAGGTCGGCATGGGTGCGCACGTCGATCGCATGGCAGCTGCCACAGACGCCGCAGGCCCCATCGGGGGTCGGCTGCTCGCACAGCCAGGCGCGGGCCAGCGCCAGCGCGAGGTCGTACTGGCCCAGGCCCGACGGGCCGGACAGCAGCAAGGCGTGGCCGCGCTGGGCCAGCAGGCCGCGCAGCTGTTTCTGCAGCCAGGGGGCGAGCTGGCTCATGCGCGGGCCTCGGTGGGTTGAAGCCAGCCACGCTGTTCGAACGCCTGACGCACCTGCTGCCAGACCTCGGCCTTGGGCTGGTCGGAGGCGATGCGGGCAAAGCGCTCGGGCGCGCCTTCCATGCGTTGGGCGTAGCCCGCCGCCACCCGCTCGAAGAACGCCTGCGGCTGCGACTCGAAACGGTCGGGCACGCGGGCGCAGGCCAAGCGCTGCGCGGCCACGGCGGGCGGCAGGTCGAACCACACCGTGAGGTCGGGTTGGCGAAGCGCGTCCGTGCCAGGCTGCCCCTGGACCCAGCGCTCGAGTTGCCGCAGGACCGCGAGGTCGAACCCCCGTCCGCTGCCCTGGTAGGCGAAGGTGGCGTCGGTGAACCGGTCGCACAGCACCACCTCGCCACGCATGAGGGCGGGTTCGATGACCTGTTGCAGGTGATCGCGGCGCGCCGCGAACATCAACAAGGCCTCGCTCAGCGGATCCATGGCGTCGTTCAGCACCAGTTCGCGGAGCTTTTCCGCCAGCGGGGTGCCACCGGGCTCGCGGGTGAGCGCAACGCTGCGGCCCGCCGCCCGGAAAGCGTCGGCCAGCGCGGCGATGTGGGTGGACTTGCCCGCGCCGTCGATGCCTTCGAAGGTGATGAAGAGTCCGGCGGAGTGCATGTTCGGAAATCTGGTGAGCGCCTGCACGGGGTCAGCGGCGCAGGATGTAGCGCTGGACCGCGGCATTGTGCTCTTCGAGGGTGGCGCTGAACTGGCTGGAGCCGTCGCCGCGCGAGACGAAATAGATGGCGTTGGTGGGCTGGGGACGCACGGCCGCCAGCAGCGAGGCCATGCCCGGAATGGCGATGGGCGTGGGCGGCAGGCCGGCGCGGGTGTAGGTGTTGTAGGCGGTGTCGGTCTGCAGGTCGACCCGGCGCAGGTTGCCGTCAAAACGTTCGCCCAGGCCGTAGATCACCGCCGGATCGGTCTGCAGTCGCATGCCGATGCGCAGGCGGTTGGAGAACACCCCCGCGACGCGCCGGCGGTCGCTCTCGAGGCCGGTTTCCTTTTCGACGATGCTGGCCAGGATGAGCGCTTCATCGGGCGTGCGCAGCGGCGATGCCGGGTCGCGCTGCTCCCACACCTGGGTCAGGCGCTGCTCCATGGCCTGCGCGGCCTGGCGCAGCACGCTGGAGGCCGGGGCGCGTGTGACCACGCGGTAGGTGTCCGGGAAGAAGCGCCCTTCGGGATGCCGGCCCGGGTAACCGATGAGCGCCATGATGTCGTTCTGGCTCATGCCCTCGATGTCCTGCGTGAGGTCGGGCGAGGTGCGCACGGCCTGCAGCACCTGGCGGATGTTCCAGCCTTCCAGCAGGGTGATGCTGCGCAGCGCCTGTTCGCCGCGCACCAGCTTGGACAGCAACGCGCGAGGCGTGGTGCCGGGTGCGATTTCGTAGGTGCCGGCCTTGATGTCGCGGGCCTGGCCGGAAAAGCGGAACCACGCATACAGCAACTGCGAGGGCGTGTTCACGCCGGAGGCCTGCAGGGTGTCGGCCACCGACTGGGCCGAGGCCCCGGGCTCGATCGTGACGAGCAGCGGGTTCTGTGCCGAGGTGCTGGCTGCCAGGGGCAGCGGTTGCTGCAGCCACCACATGCCGCCCGCGGCCAGCAGCATGCCCAGCAGCAGGGACACAACCAGCAACATTTTCAGGAGACGGATCACAGGCTTGGGCTCGGCAGGGACAAGGCGTGGAGGGGCGGCGGGGAACCGGGCCGGCCATGATAATCGACGCCATGAGCACCTCGACGATCCCCTCCAGCATCCCCGACGGCCTGGCCACAAGCGGCGTTGCCCCGCTGCCGCACCTGGGTGTGATCCGGGTGGAAGGCGAAGACGCCGCGAAGTTCCTGCAGGGTCAGCTGACGCAGGATTTCGCCATGCTCGGCCAGTCCGAGGCCCGCCTGGCCGCGTTCTGCTCGGCCAAGGGCCGCATGCAGGCCAGCTTCGTGGGCTTCAAGCGCAGCCCCGACGAGATCCTGCTGGTCTGCAGCCGCGACCTGCTGGCCACCACGCTCAAGCGCCTGTCCATGTTCGTGCTGCGCGCCAAGGCCAGGCTCAGCGACGCCAGCGAGGCCTACGCCCTCTTCGGCCTCGTGGGCAGCGCCGTGCCGCCGGCCCTGCCACCCACCTTGTGGAGCCAGTGGCGCGATGGCGAGGCCAGCGTGGTGCGCCTGTACCCGGCCGAAGGCCTGGCGCGAGCCCTGTGGGTTGCGCCTGTGCAAACCCAGGCACCGGCGGGGGACGCCATGGCCGAGCCGCTGTGGCAATGGCTGGACGTTCGCAGCGGCGTGGCCACCGTGAGCCAGCCGGTGTTCGAGGCCTTTGTGCCGCAGATGCTGAACTACGAATCGGTCGGGGGCGTGAACTTCAAGAAGGGCTGCTACCCCGGGCAGGAGGTGGTGGCCCGCAGCCAGTTTCGCGGCACACTCAAGCGCCGCGCCTATCTGGTGCATGGCCAGACACCCATGGCGGCCGGCCAGGATGTGTTCCATGACGTCGACGCCGAACAACCCTGCGGCACCGTGGTGCAGGCGGCGGCCCATCCTTCGGGTGGTTTCGATGCCATCGTCTCGCTGCAGACCCGCGCGGCCGCGCAAGGCAGCCTGCACATCGGCGGCGCGCAGGGCCCGGCGCTGCAACTGCTGCCCCTGCCCTACCCCTTGCTGGACGACATCTGAGCAACGCGGCGGGTGCGCCATGTGTCTGATCGCCTTTGCCCTGCATGCCGACCCGGGCTGTCCCCTGCTCATCGCGGCCAACCGCGACGAGTTCCTGGACCGGCCGACCGAAGCCCTGCACCGCTGGACCCTGGCCGACGGCACCGAGATCGTGGCCGGGCGCGACCTGCGCGACGGCGGTACCTGGCTCGGTTTGAGCCCTCGTGGCCGGGTCGCCATGCTCACCAATGTGCGGCAGACGCAGGCCGGCCCGGGCCCGCGCAGCCGGGGTGAGCTGGTCACGCGCTGGCTGCAGGGCCAGAGCGACGAGCACGACGCGGACCAACTCGCCACCACGATCGATCCCGGCGCCTACGGCGGCTTCAACCTGGTGGTGGGCGACTTCCACCGCCACCGCTGGACCTGGCTGAGCAACCGCCACCCCGATGCACCGCACGAGGCGCGCTCGCCCGGGCTGTACCGCAAGGCACTGGAGGCTGGTGTCTATGGCCTGTCCAACGCCAGCCTGGACACGCCCTGGCCCAAGACCCAGCGCCTCAAGCGGGCCGTGGCCGACGCGCTGGTGGGCCTGCACCAGCGCTGCGCCTCGGACGACTGGCTGCAGCCGCTGGCGCGCACGCTCACCGACCGCGCGCAGGCCGAAGTGCGCGAACTGCCGCACACCGGCGTGCCCGACGACATGGAGCGCGCACTCTCCAGCCCCTTCGTGCACATGCCCGACCGTGCCTACGGCACCCGCAGCAGCCTGGTGGTGAGCGCGCGGCCCGGCGCCGACCAGGGCTGGGAGGTGCGCATGGACGAGTGGACACACGACCACGCGGCACTGGGCGGCCCGTTCGAGGCCGTGCCCCACCGGCGCGAAACGCTGGTGTGGTGAAGGGCCCGCCGGTTCAGAGCTTCGCGACCATTTCCTGGTGCGGGATGCCGGCCTCTTCGAAGGCCTCTCCCCGGCGGTCGAAGCCCAGCCGGGTGTAGAAGCCCTCGGCGCTGCGCTGGGCGTGCAGCATCACTTCGGTGTCGCCGCGCTCGCGGGCCGCGCCCATCAATGCGTGCAGCACGTCCCGCCCCAACCGCCCGCCCCGCAACGAACGCTCCACCGCCATGCGGCCGATGCGCGCCACGCCCGGTTCGTGCGGCAGCATGCGCCCCGTGGCCACCGCGCGGCCCAGGCGGTTGTAGGCCACGGCGTGCAGCGCGACCGCATCGGCTTCGTCCCATTCGAGTTCCTTGGGGATGCGCTGTTCCTCCACGAACACCGCCGTGCGCAGGCGCTGTGCGTCGGGGCCGAGTTCGCTCCAGGGTCCCACGCGCACCGAGCTCATGGGCTCGCCGGCCTCGTAACCGTTGAGGGCCTCGCGCAGCGCGGGCGGCACCGGGCGGGACTTCTGCGTGGCGGGGTCGGCGAACACGTAGATCAGCTCGCCGCTGATCAGGTGCTCGTCACCGCGAAAGATCGCGCCGGTGAAGCTGAGCGACGAGGTTCCGATGCGGCTGCACTTCATGGCCACGTCGATCTGGTCGTCCACCCGCGCGGAGGCATGGAACTCCACGGTGGCCTTCACCACGTACAGATCGCCTTCGAGCTGCTCCATCGTCTCGTGGTACGGCAGGGCCAGGGCGCGCCAGTAGTCGGTGATGGCGGTGTCGAAGTACATCAGATAGTGTGCGTTGAACACGATTTTCTGCATGTCCACCTCGGCCCAGCGCACGCGCAGGCGGTGGAAGAAGCGGAAGTCGGACCGGGTCAAGCTCATCTCAAGCGGCTCCAAAAGCGTTGCGCAGCGCCAGGGCCGCGTGTTGGTGGGCGGTCCTGGCCTGGGGAATGGCGCGACCGAAGTTGATGAAGCCGTGAACCACGCCGGCGTAGATCTCCAGGTCCACCGCCACGCCGGCATGGCGCAGGCGGTCGGCGTACATCACGCCCTCGTCGGTGAGGGGGTCGCATTCGGCCAGGCCGATCCAGGCCGGCGCCACGTCGTCGAGATCGCGCGGGTGACCGCTTTCGTCGACCCCGTCCAGCGGGGCAAAGCGCCAGTCGTCCCGGTCGGCCGCGTCGCGCAGGTAGTGGCCGAAAAAATAGCGGATGTCCGCTTCTTCGAGCAGGAAACCCTGGGCGAAGGTCTTGTGGCTGGCCGTGTCCTGGTGGCCCGCGCAACCGGGGTAGAACAGGCATTGCAAGGCCAGCGGCCAGCCCGCATCGCGCGCGGCGATCGCCGTCACCGCGGCCAGGGTTCCACCCGCGCTGTCGCCACCGACCGCGATGCGCCTGCCATCCAGTCCGAGTGCGCTGGCGTGTTCACGCAGCCAGGCCAGGCTGTCCCAGGCATCGTGCACCGCGGTCGGAAATTTCGCCTCGGGCGCGAGCCGGTAGTCCACCGAGAGCACGGCACAGCCCGCGAGATGGGCCAGCTGGCGGCACAGCGGCCCGTGGGTGGTGACACTGCCCACCGTGAAGCCTCCGCCGTGAAAGTACAGCAGCACCGGCAGCGGGCTCCCTGACTCGGGCGCGAAGAGGCGCGCCGGCAGGTCGACACCATCGCGTGCGGGGATGCGCAGGTCTTCCACACGGGCCATGGGGTGCGAGGGCACCTCCAGCACGCCGGCACCGGCCTCGTAGGCCGCCTTGGCCTTGTCGGGGGGAAGCGCATGCAGCGGCGGGTGCCCGGCGCGGGCGATGCGGTCGAGCACCCCACGCATCATGGGCGTGAGCAGGTCGCGGGGATCGGGTGCATTCGACATGGCATGCGATTGTGGCTGTCTTTTGCGCGACCCGCGCGGGCAGCGCGCCATAGGCAAGGCCCCGGGTCAACCGTATAGTTTTCTTCGCACCACGGAGACAGACCCACATGGCCCAGATTCTTTACGTCACCAACATCCTGATCGATTTCGGCGCCCTCGCGCAGTTGAAAGCGGAGTGTGAGCGCATCGGCATCGCCCGCCCACTCATCGTCACCGACGCGGGCGTGAAGGCCGCGGGCCTGCTCGACAGGACCCTGGCGGCCCTGCCCGGCTTGCAGCCAGCGGTGTTCGATCAGACGCCATCCAACCCGACCGAAGCGGCCGTGCGCGCCGCCGTCGAGGTCTACCGGCAAGCCGGCTGCGACGGCCTGATCGCGCTCGGCGGCGGCAGCGCCATCGACTGCGCCAAGGGCGTGGCCATCGCGTCCACGCACGAAGGCCCGCTCAAGACCTACGCCACCATCGAAGGCGGTTCACCGAAGATCACCGACCGCGTGCCGCCGCTGATCGCCGTGCCCACCACCGCCGGCACCGGCAGCGAAGTGGCGCGCGGCGCCATCGTGATCGTGGACGACGGCCGCAAGCTGGGCTTCCACAGCTGGCACCTGGTGCCCAGGACCGCCCTGCTCGACCCAGAGCTCACGCTGGGCCTGCCGCCCATGCTCACCGCCGCCACGGGCATGGACGCCATCGCCCACTGCATGGAGACCTTCATGGCGCCCCCCTTCAACCCACCGGCCGATGGCATAGGCCTCGACGGCCTGCAGCGCGGCTGGGCGCACATCGAGCGCGCCACCAAAGATGGCCAGGACCGAGAGGCCCGCCTGAACATGATGAGCGCGTCCATGCAGGGCGCGATGGCGTTCCAGAAGGGGCTGGGCTGTGTGCATTCGCTCAGCCACAGCCTGGGCGGCGTGAACCCTCGCCTGCACCACGGCACGCTCAACGCGGTGTTCCTGCCCGCCGTCATCCGTTTCAACGCCGAAGCCGAGTCGATGAAGAAGGACCACCGCCTGCAACGCATGGCCCACGCCATGGGTCTCGCCAGCGGCAGCGACGTGCCCGAGGCCGTCAAGGACATGAGCGCTCGCCTGGGCCTGCCCAGTGGCTTGGCGGCCATGGGCGTCACGCCCGACCTGTTCGACCGCGTGATCGAAGGCGCGCTGGCCGACCACTGCCACAAGACCAACCCGCGCCTGGCCAGCGCGGACGACTACCGCGCCATGCTCCAGGCGTCGATGTGATCAGCCTTCGGGCATGCGCGCGCCCACGTGCACCTCGCCGCGCGCTTCGGCCAGTTCCACCTGGCGCTGGCGCTCGGCCAGGCGCGCCTTTTCTTCCGGGCTGCGCTGGTCGTGGCAATGCGCGCAGCTCACGCCCCTGACGTAATGCGGTGAGGCCTTGTCCTCGGCGCTCAGCGGCCAGCGGCACGAGCGGCAGAGCTCGTGTGGCCCGGGCACCAGGCCGTGGCCCACGCTCACGCGTTCGTCGAACACGAAACAGTCGCCCTGCCAGGTGCTTTGCTCAGGTGGCACCTCTTCCAGGTACTTGAGGATGCCGCCTTCCAGGTGGTAGACCTCGTCGAAGCCGCGCATCTTCATGAGCGCGGTCGACTTCTCGCAGCGGATGCCGCCGGTGCAGAACATGGCCACCTTGGGCTTGCGGCCTTCGGCCTGCAAGGCCGGTTGTGCGTCCAGCCAGGCCGGCAATTCGGTGAAGGTCCTGATGTTCGGGTTGATCGCGCCCTGGAAGGTGCCGATCGCCACCTCGTAGTCGTTGCGCGTATCGATCAGCACCACGTCCGGGTCGGCCAGCAAGGCGTTCCAGTCCTGCGGCTTCACGTACTGGCCCACGGTCTGGTTCGGGTCCAGCCCGGGCACGCGCAGCGTGACGATCTCCTTCTTCAGCCGCACCTTCATGCGGTGGAACGGCGGGTGGTCGCTCCACGAGGTCTTGTGTGGCAGTTGCGCCAGGCGCGGGTCGGCGCGCAGGTGGGCGAGCACCGCCAGCACACCTTCTTCCGGCCCCGCGATGGTGCCGTTGATGCCCTCGCGCGCCAGCAGCAGCGTGCCCTTGACGCCATGGGCCTCGCAGCACGCCAGCAGCGGCTCGCGCAGGTCGGCGTGGTCCGGCAGGTCGACGAACTGGTACAGGGCGGCGGTGAGATAGGCAGGCATGGGGGGATTATCCCGCGCTCCCTAGAGCGGGTCGATGCGCGAGAGGTCGGGCTTCTCCACCCACTCGGCGAACTCGTCGGCCAACTGGCGGGCCGCACCGGTGGCGCCGTTCCAGGCTTTCATGCGCGCCGGCAGGTCCTGCCCGTAGCGGCTGAAGTCGTCCCGGTCGGGCAGCTTGCCGTTGGGCAGCTGTTTCACCCAGTCGGGATCGGGGGCGATCACCAGCATCGCGTCCAGCGCCGGGCTGCTGCGGTGCCGGCCTTTCCAGGCCTTGTCGAGCCATCCCGGTACCACCGCCTTCTGGAAGTGGGGGTACAGCACGATGGGCGACGCCGCCGGCGGCTGGTACTGCAGGTGCAGGTGGTAGTCGGTGAGACCACCATCCCAGTAGGTGCCGGGTGGCGCGCCCGCGATGTTGCGCACTGGGCGCAGCATGAACGGGATCGAGCAGCTCGCCTGCAGCGCGTCCATGAAGTTGTCGGCGAACATCGGCACCTGCCGCGTGCGGTAATCGAGCGTGCCGAACGGCAGCGGACTCACGCCGCCCGAACCCTCGGGCACGGACGAGAACACCACCCTCTCCAGCCACGCGCCCAGGGCCTTGCGGTGCAAGGCGTTGGCGGTGAAGGCGCCCAGGTAGCCCAGCGGCGTGCGCAGGTGGCCCTCGTGCCGCAGCAGCAACCGCCCGCGCGAGGTGACGATGTGCAAACGGTACCGGGGGTGGTGCAGCGCTTCCTCCACCCGGCCGCCGTAGAACAGCTGCAGGTTCTCGCCGAAGCGCTGGCTGATCTGGCTGGCCGTGGCTCGCTTCTGCCCGGGCGGCAGCTCGTAGTGCTGGGCGATGTAGTCGCGTTCGAGTCGCTCGAAGGCGTCCACGGGGTTGCCCAGGCAGGCCGTGGCCATGCGCCAGGCGCCGATGGACGCACCGACGAGGTGCACAGGCTGCTGGCTGCGCGGCAGCCACTCCCCGAACAGGAAGCGGTCGATGGGGCCGAGGATCAGGCCCTTGGGGCCGCCCGCTGCGGCGGGGATGATGCCGACGTCGTGGGGACGCAGGCCGTGTTGTTCGATGTGCCGCCGGGCCGTGGGGCCGGCGTAGAAACGGAGCGCGGACATAGGGCTGCGATTGTCGCGCAGCCCCTTAGGTTCAAAAAGATCAGTTCGGCTCGGACGCCTCGGTGACTTCCGAGTGGCGCGAGATCGACGGGATCTCTTCGGCCACCACGGTGTCGGGGTCGATGCCGAGCACCAGGCCCACCGGGTCCGGGTAGGTGTTGATCAGCAGCTCCGAACGCATCTGCTGCTCTTCCGCGCGAGCGCGCCAAGAACCGATGTGGATCACGCCGGCGATGGGCTCGTACACGTCGTTGTCGAACGGCGCGGTCTGGTGCAGGATCGCGTTGATCATGCGCTTGGGGAAGTGCCATTCGCGGGCCAGCGCGGCCCCCACCTCGGCGTAGCTGTAGCCGAACAGGCCGCGTTCGGCCTTGGCGCGCTTGAGGTCGAGCATGGGCACGCTGCGGTCGAGATCGATCATGGCCTCGGGCATGCCCACGTGCATGACGAGCTCACCGATGCCGTGGATCAGGCCGGCCGTGAACGCGGTGTTCTCGTCCATCTTGATCGGCAGCGCGATGTAGCGCGAAAGATTGGCGGTGTTGAGGCTGTAGCGCCAGAACTGGTTGAGGTTGACGCCCCCCACGGTGTGGAAACCCTCGCCGAGCGAAGCCGCAATCACCAGCGCGCGCACCTTGATGAGGCCCAGCACATTGATCGCGTCGCGGGCATTGCTCACCGAGCGGTGCAGGCCGAAGAAGGCGGAGTTGGCGGTCTTGAGCAGCTTGGCGGTCAGCACCGGATCGTCTTCGATCAGCGAGGCCGCCAGCATGGCGTCGACATCTTCCTTGTCGAAGGTCTCGATCAGCTTGCGCACGACCTTGGGCGCAGACGGGAGTGCATTCGGTTGCTTGAGGAGCTTTTCGAGTTGCATGGTGACCTGCCTTTGCTGAGACGTGACTGCAAGAAAGTTGTCCCTGTGTCATCGTCGCAAAGGCGACGCACTTTAGAACTTTTCAGTCAATGAAGGCGCTGAGGGCCTGGCTGAATGACCATTCCGTGGGATCCTTGCCCAGCACGCTGTCCAGGTCCAGGCCCAGCGTGAGGCCGATCATGTCGGGGAAGGTGGCCACCAGGCCGGCTTCGTCGAGCTGGATTTCCTCGGCGCGGGCGCGCCAGGACGCCAGGTGAAGCACGCCACCGAGCGCGTCGTACACCTCGCCATCGAACGGCGCGGTCTGGTGCCTGAGCGCGGAGACGATGGTGGTGGGGAACTGCCACTTCTCGGCCATGCCTGCGCCGACCTCGGCGTAGGTATAGCCCAGCACCGAGCGCTCCACCTCGGCGCGGCGCAGGTCCAGCGGCGGCGTGCCCATGTCGATGGGGCCGATCAGGTCAGGCATCGCGATGTGCATGATCAGGTCGCCGATGGCGTGCACCAGACCGGCGGTGAAGGCATTGCCCTCGTTCTGGCGCAGCAGGCTGGAGAGCGAGCGCGAGATGTCGGCCACCCGCAGGCTGTAGCGCCAGAACTGGACCATGTCCACGCCCGGCACGTTCTTGAAGCTTGAGCCCAGCGCCGCGGCCATCACCAGCGAACGCACATGGGTCATGCCCAGCAGGGCCACGGCCTCCTCGGCGCTGCCGATCTGGCGGCTGACGCGGAAGAAGGCCGAATTCGACAGGCGCAGCACGCGGGTGGTGAGCGCGGGATCGTGCGCCACCAGGCTGGCGACGCGTTTGGGGCTGGGGTCTTCCTTGTTCATCTCGGCCAGCAGGTCCGAGACGGTGCGCGACATCGCGGGCAATGCGCGCGGGTAGTTCAGGAGGGCTTCGAGTTCCATGGGGTGGTGGTGAAGGCCGTGCGTGCAGAAGGATTTCCGATTTCCCTCCTTATCGGCGACTCAACCGAAGACTTGAGGCCGGTGGGCCTCAAGTCTGTCGCCCCTGCCCGACCGGGCCCCGGCGCGGGCTCAGGCGCCTTTTTTCAGCTTGGCGAAGGCCGAGGCCATGGCCGATGGCGCCGGTGGCGAGACCGGGCCGCTGGAGCGGCCGTGGCCGCGCGAGGCTTCGAAGCGGTTGTCGCGCGGCCCATCGCGCCGGGCCGGCGCGGCGTCGAGTTTCATGGACAGGCCGATGCGCTTGCGCGCCACGTCCACCTCCATCACCTTGACCTTGACGATGTCGCCGGTCTTGACGATCTCGCGCGCGTCGTTCACGAACTTGTGCGACAGCTGGCTCACATGCACCAGGCCGTCCTGGTGCACGCCGAGGTCCACGAAAGCGCCGAACTGGGCCACGTTGCTCACCGTGCCTTCCAGGACCATGCCCTCGCGCAGGTCGCTGATGTCGTCCACGCCTTCGTTGAAGCGGGCCACCTGGAAGTCCGGGCGCGGGTCGCGGCCGGGCTTTTCCAGCTCGCCCAGGATGTCCTTGACCGTGATGACACCGAAGCGCTCGTTGGCGAACAGCTCGGGACGCAGCGTCTTGAGCATGTCGGCGCGGCCCATCAGCTCGGCCACCGGCTTGCCGGTCTTCTCCATGATCTGCTCAACCACGGCGTAGGTCTCTGGGTGCACGCCGGTCATGTCCAGCGGGTTCTCGCCGCCCCGGATGCGCAGGAAACCCGCGCTCTGCTCGAAGGTCTTGGCGCCCAGGCCGGCCACGTCCATCAGCTGCTGGCGGCTCTTGAACGCGCCATGCGTCTCGCGCCAGCGCACCACGGCCTTGGCCACGCTGCCCGAAAGGCCGGAGACGCGCGAGAGCAGCGGCACGCTGGCGGTGTTCAGGTCCACGCCCACGCCGTTCACGCAGTCTTCCACCACGGCGTCGAGGGTGCGCGCGAGCTCGCTCTGGTTCACGTCGTGCTGGTACTGGCCCACGCCGATGCTCTTGGGGTCGATCTTCACCAGCTCGGCCAGCGGGTCCTGCAGGCGGCGCGCGATGCTGGCCGCGCCGCGCAGGCTCACGTCCACGTCGGGCATTTCCTGCGAGGCGAATTCGCTCGCGGAATAGACCGAGGCGCCCGCCTCGCTGACCACGACCTTCTGCACGCCGCTCAGGTTGGCCTTCTCCAGCAGCTTGATGAGGTCGGCGGCGAGCTTGTCGGTCTCGCGGCTGGCGGTGCCGTTGCCGATGGCGATCAGGTTCACGCCGTGCTTGCGGCCCAGCAGCGCCAGGGTGTGCAACGCGCCGTCCCAGTCGCGCCGGGGTTCGTGGGGGTACACCGTGGCGGTGTCGACGAGTTTGCCGGTGGCATCGACCACCGCCACCTTCACGCCGGTGCGGATGCCCGGGTCCAGGCCCATCACCACCTTGGGGCCGGCCGGCGCGGCCAGCAGCAGGTCGCGCAGGTTGTCGGCGAACACCTTGATCGCCACCGCCTCGGCGCTCTCGCGCAGGCGGGCGAACAGGTCGCGCTCGCTGGAGAGCGAGAGCTTGACGCGCCAGGTCCAGGCCACGCACTTGCGCAGCAGGTCGTCGGCGGCGCGGCCCTTGTGGCTCCAGCCCAGGTGCAGGGCGATGCGGCCTTCGGCCAGCGACACCACCGGCGCGGCCTTGCCCGGCGTGGCGGGCACCACCTCGGGCTCAGGCAGCACCAGCTTGGCGTCCAGGATCTCCAGCGCGCGGCCGCGGAACACGGCCAGTGCCCGGTGCGACGGCACGCGGGCGATCGGCTCGTCGTAATCGAAATAGTCGCGGAACTTCGCCACCTCGGGCGCGTTTTCGTCCTTGCCGTTCACCAGGGTGCTCTTGAGCAGGCCTTCGGTCCAGAGCCATTCGCGCAGGTTCTGCAGCAAGGCGGCGTCTTCCGCCCAGCGCTCGCTCAGGATGTCGCGCACACCGTCAAGCACGGCCGGCACAGTGGAGAAGTCAGCGCCAGGCTTGCCATCGTCCAGCACCTCCGGCGGACGGGTGAACGCGGCGGCTTCAGCCGCTGGGTCCAGCGTGGGGTCGGCGAACAGCTTGTCGGCCAGCGGTTCGATGCCGAATTCGCGCGCGATCTGGCCCTTGGTGCGGCGCTTCTGCTTGAACGGCAGGTAGAGGTCTTCCAGTTCCTGTTTGGTCGGCGCGGCAGCGATGGCGGCTCGCAGCGCGTCGGTGAGCTTGCCCTGTTCGTCGATGCTCTTGAGCACAGAGGCACGGCGGTCCTCGAGTTCGCGCAGATAGTCCAGGCGGTACGACAGCTCGCGCAGCTGGATGTCGTCCAGGCCACCCGTGACCTCCTTGCGGTAGCGCGCGATGAAAGGCACCGTGGCCCCTCCATCCAGCAGCTCGACCGCCGCCAGCACCTGTCGTTCTTCAACCCTGATTTCTGTGGCGATCTGCCGGATGATCTGCTGCATGCACCGTCGATGTGAAAACAAGAAGCGCGCGAGTTTGCCACAGCCGTTGGGGCTACCATGGGCGCTGTTTGTGGTAGGCGCCTGACCCGTTTCCACCATGCAAGACGACCTCTTCGGCGACCCGCCTCCTCCTCCCGCGCCCTCGGCGCCCTCACCCGCCCCGGCCGCGCGCAAAAGCCTGGGCCGGGTGAATCCCGCGCCGCCCGATCCGGTGCTGCAGGCACTGGCTGCCGCCCTGCCCGCTCGCGTGCGGCTGGGCAGCTCGTCCTGGACCTACCCCGGTTGGGCCGGCCTGGTGTGGGACACCGAATACCCCGAAACCCTGCTGTCCAAGGAAGGCCTGCGCGCCTACGGCCAGCACCCGCTGATGCGCTCGGTGAGCGTGGACCGCAGCTTCTACCGCCCCCTCACACAAGACCAGTACGCACGCTACGCCGCCCAGGTACCGGACGACTTCCGCTTCGTCGTGAAGGCGCCCAGCCACGTGACGGACGCACTGGTGCGTGGCGAGGACGGCCGGGGCCTGCAACCCAACCCGGCCTTCCTCGATCCCGCGCTGGCCACGCAGGACTTCGTGGCGCCCTCGCTCGCGGGCCTGGGCCACAAGGTGGGCGCGCTGGTGTTCCAGCTCAGCCCCCTGCCCCGGCACCTGCTGCACAACCTGCCGCTGGTGCTGCAGCGGCTGCGCAAGCTGCTGCTGGCCCAGCCGCCGCTGGCACCCACCGCGCCCGACGGCGTGCTGGCGGTGGAGGTGCGAGACCCGCAGTGGCTGGATGAACCCTTCGTGCACGAGCTCGCCGCCGTTCTGCGTGAAACCGGCGCCACCTGGTGCTTGTGCCTGCACGCCAAGATGCCCCGCCTGGAGCAGCAGCTGCCCCTGCTGCGCATGCTCTGGCCCGGCCCCATGGTCTGCCGCTGGAACCTCAATCCGCTGCACGGCGCCTACGGCTACGAAGACGCCCAGCGCGAGTACAGCCCCTACGACCGCCTCCACGACGTGGACCAGGACACGCGCGAGCTGCTGGTGCGCACCATGGCCGGCATCGCGGGCGCCGGCCAGAACGTCTTTGTCACCATCAGCAACAAGGCCGAGGGCTGCGCACCGCTGTCGGTGCGGGCCCTGGCCGAAGGATTAGCGGGTGGCTCTCACACGAAGTGAGCTGCTCAGCCCGGCCAGCAGCGCGCAGCCCGCCGCCAGGCACAGCGCGATCGTTTCGGCCCGGCCGTCATGCTGGTTCCAGACTGCGAAGATGGCCGCCAGAATCACCGCGCCCAGCGTCTGCCCCGTGAGCCGCGCCGTGCCCAGCATGCCGCTGGCCGCGCCGCTGCGATGCACCGGCGCGGTGGTCACGATGGTGTGGTTGTTGGGCGACTGGAACAGCGCGAAACCCGCGCCGCACAAGGCCAGGCGCCAACCCATCTCGAAGCTGGTGGCGTGGTCGGGCCGCAGGCCCACCAGCAGCAGGCCGGTGGCGAACACCACCATGCCGATGCCGCCCAGCCAGCCCGCGGGGTAACGGCCGATCAGGCGGCCGGCGATCGGCGCCACGACCACGGTGGCCAGCGGCCAGGCCGTCATGATCAGGCCCGCGTCCATGTGCGAGCGGCCCTGCACTTCCAGCAGCAGGAACGGCAGGCTGAGGAAGGCCAGCATCTGCGCGCAGAAGGCCCCGAGCGACGAACCCATGGACAGCGCGAACACCGGAATGCGCAGCAGGTCCAGCGGAAACAGGGGCGCCGTCAGCCGCCGCTGGCGGCGCAGGTAGGCCAACCCCACCACCACCCCGGCGGCCAGCAAGGCCCAGCCCAGCACCGGGGCGCTGTGCGCCGCGCCGCTGCGCACGCCCAGGTAATCGGCGCCGACGAAGACCAGCGTGAACATGAGCACGTTGAGTGCCACGTCGATCAGCGAGAACTGGGGCGCGGCCTCGGCGCGCGTGGGGTTGTAGGGCAGCGCGCGCCGCCCCATCCACAGCGTGAGCAGGCCCAGCGGCAGGTTCAGCGCGAACAGCCAGGGCCACGACGCCACCGACAGGATGGCCGCCGCCACCGCCGGGCCAGCCATGGTGGAGGTGGCCACCACCATCGAATTGAGCGCGATGCCGCGCCCCAGGCGCGAACTCGGGTAGACCAGGCGCACGAGCGCGGTGTTCACGCTCATGATGCCGGCAGCGCCCAGCCCTTGCAGCGCCCGCGCGGCGGTGAGCATGGCCAGCGAATCCGCCAGCATGGCGGCCACCGAGGACAGCACGAACAGCAGCATGCCCACCAGGTAGACGCGGCGGTAGCCCAGCCGGTCGCCCAATGCGGCCAGGGGCAGCAGCATCACCAGCGAAGCGATCTGGTAGGCGTAGATTGGTGCTACTGAAAAATATAATAATTGTTCTCTGACACTAGGTTAGCGTCAGACGCATCACTTTTGGCGCCTCGACACAGCAAGTTCTCCTGATCAACACATGCAAGCATGTGGTGCGTGGTCAAGAATCTCACCATGCCGGTCGCCTACAACAGGTGAACGGCAAAAAAGTCGCCACCCCGCCCGGGTGTGACCGCTTGCGATGAGTCCTTCAAAAGCGGCAGCATCGGCACCCTACTCGGGTGCTGCTGCATCCAGACCGTCTACCGCAAGAATGACATGCTCGCGGGGAGCGCTGCTCTGCGGCAGATCACCCGCTGGCGGGCCAACACACCCAAGGTCTGCCCATGCCTACGCTAGGGAAGGTCTGCACAACACCCGCCGCAATGGGCACTGATGCGCGATGTTTTAGATGGCGACAGACGCAGCGCGATTCTGGTCATTTCAGAGCCGATTTGCGGCCCGTTGGCGGCCTCTTGGGCCGTTGCGGGCGCACTCATCCCCGGGCCTCTTGCAAAAGCGTTCGGCGCACCATCCACAAGTTGCTCAATGCGAACAGCGTGTGCAACTGCGCCGTGTTCTTCGCCAGGCCGCGATAGCGCACCTTCACATGGCCGAACTGGCGCTTGATGACCCGAAACGGGTGTTCCACCTTAGCCCGGATGCTGGCCTTGACGTGTTCGAGCTTGTCCACGACCGCGCCCAGCGGTGTGCCCTTGTCCAGGACCTTGCGTTTGCCCGGGCGCAGCGCTACGTGCCAGTTCACATCAATGCCTTGAGTCTCTTTGCGCTTGGCAACGCCCTGGTATCCCGCGTCAGCGAACACATCTGTTTCTTCGCCATGCACCAGCGCACTGGCTTGCGTCACGTCGTTGACGTTGGCAGCCGTACCCACCACGGTGTGCACCAAGCCCGAATCGGCATCAACACCGATGTGCGCCTTCATCCCGAAGTGCCACTGATTGCCCTTCTTCGTCTGGTGCATCTCGGGGTCGCGCTCGCCGCTGCTGTTCTTGGTCGAACTGGGCGCGGCTATCAGCGTGGCATCGACCACCGTGCCCTGCTTGAGCAGCAGTCCCTTGGCCGTGAGCGTGGCGTTGACCGTGGCCAGCATCTGCATGCTCAGGTTGTTCTTCTCCAGCAGGTGACGGAACCGAAGAATGGTGCTCTCGTCGGGCAGGTTCTCCTCGCCCATGTCCAGCCCGGTGAATTCCCGAAACATCGGCGTGTCGTACAGCGCCTCTTCCATCGACGGGTCCGACAGGTTGAACCACTGCTGCAGGAAGTGGATGCGCAACATGGTCTCGACCGCAAACGGCGGGCGACCGCCTTTAGCTCCAGGGGCAGGTGCATGCGGGGCAATCAACGACACCAGCTCGGCCCACGGCACCACCAGGTTCATCTCATCGAGGAACTCGCGCTTGCGCGTCCTCTTCGTCTTACGCTCGTACCCGCTCTCGCCAAGGCTCATTTGTTTCATGTCGTCAATGTCTCACATCACGTGGACAACGCCGGGGTTGTGCAGACCTTCCCTAGCTCAAAGCCGTGCTCGCGAGGCAAATCAGAATATTTAACAAGGGAAAACCCGTCTCATTGCAAGGCCAAAGCCAGTCGATGATGTAGATACTCGAATGAGCGACACCGTAGAAATCCTTGCAGGTTCCTTCTGCCGACCGAAGAAATCATATGAGCGACAAAAACAATGCCGACTCGTCGGAAGTGCTTTTGGTGAGCATTGAGACGATCAAGGATCAGCAAAATGATGTGGTCGGGTTTTACTGTGTTCTACAGGACATCTTGACCGAGAAAACGCCGCTGAAGGAGAAGCAACTGCTGGTCGCACAGCTTGAAGTGCTCAAGAAGCTGGCTGGCGCCATGACGGTCTATCGCCGCCCTGGTGAGAACCACTACGTTCTCCCCAGAGAGGCTCGCACGTTGTTCCAGCTGCGCGATGACAAGCAAGAATGGACTGTTGAGGAAATGGGGGAGTTTGTCTTCAAAGGCGATGCTCGCGACGTGGCCAAAAAAATTGCGCGTTCTGTGAAGTTTGGCGCGCCAGTGGATGTCGAGTTTCGGGTGTGGGGTGAAGACAAGCAAGTTCGCTGGGTCCGGTGCCACAGCATTCACACTGACCACGATCAAGCGGGTGAAATGCCGCATTGCTGGTCGATCCAGGATGTCACGCTGTATCGCGCCCAGATGACCACGCTGAACAACCACCTTGAACTCCGCAATCAACAACTGGCGCAGGTTAACCGTAGTCTGACCGAGTTCGCCCACGCGCTTTCGCACGATCTCAAACGCCCTGTGCGTCACGTCCGCAGTTTTGCCGACCTCATCAAGGAATCATTGCAGACTGGAGACGTCGCGAATGCGGTAGGTTATGTAGACCGAATACAGCATGCGGCAGCCAACATGGCCAACTTGATTGATCGGATGCTTAGTTTCTCGCAAGTTGGACATCACTCTCTCGAATACGTTGATATTGATCAACACGAGTTCATTACCGAACTCATGAATCTGTCGTGTGCTGGGCACAGTGGGCTTGCGATCCGGTGGAGCATTCAGGGCCAGTTGCCAAGAGCATTTGCTGACAAGGTATTGTGGCAAACACTGTGGCTCAACCTCATTGACAATGCGATCAAATATTCACATATCCGCGATGTGATCGAGATTGATTTCTCCGCTGAACAGGTTGGAGACTATAGCATTTATCGCATCGCCGACAATGGGATTGGCTTTGATCCTGATGGCGCAAAGCGGATGTTCGAGATTTTCCAGAGACTGACTTCAGATGTTCGCTTTGAAGGAAGCGGCATTGGTCTCGCGCAGTCGCGCCGCATCATAGAGACTCATGGGGGCTCCATTCATGCCAATTCGCAATTGGGATGCGGTGCGACCTTCAGCATCCTATTGCCGATTCTTGACACAAAGTCAACCTAAATATTGAAACACCCGTCATGCGCGCTGCTTGAGCTAACGAACCGAACTGGATGCAATCTCAATGGACAAGGAGTTTGTACTGTTTCATGATGCTTGTAGGCAACTGCGGGAGTTGCTCATTGTGACGAAATATCTGCAAGATGATATTCGACAGCTCACGAGCAAACAAATCAAGGTTGACGCAAAAGCGCTCTTGCAAGTTCTAGAGGAGATTCAATTGCGGAGTTTAAAGATCACAAACTCCATGCAAGATTTCACCTCCGGAATTCAGGCGAAAAACTTGTATATTCGTGTCAATCAATCCGATGCGACTGTCGAAACATCATGCCATGAACTTTTGAATGCCGTACACACTATTATCCAGTCGTCGTCGAAGGTTGCTCAAACATTTTTGGGTGATGCAGACCTAGCCCGAGGTTTTGACGAAATTGTCCCTTATATTGCTTTGATCCGAAATCGGCTGATGAGGAAATCGCTAGCTGATTGATGCGTATGCAGCAATGCCTTCAGGACAGTCGACATTTCAGAGACGAGAAAAGATAATGCAGTTAGGTAAATTTTTTATCTTTGAGGCAAGGCTTATTTGACAATGAAAATGACAATGACGATAAAGCCGTTCTTGAAAATTCTAGCAAACCACATGACAATTGATGCTTTTAGTTGATTGCAAATATTCCTATCCACAGGGGGAGCTTCAGCACGCATCAGAAATTTCAACCATGAGTTGAAAGTGGTGAGATAAAGAGCCCAATGCCTATTCTTCCGAAATGGATCGATGAGCAAAAGTTTGTTATGAGCAGCTGAAATCTTCTCAAAAATAAAACAGCTGCAAGCAGAGAATTTCCCGCAATGGAGTCTCTACATGAAGAAATCCAGACTCCGTGCAAGCCAAATATTCGGCTTGCACGTGCGCGGATGGAGGTTCCTTGCACACGCCCATTTGTTGTCAGAAGTGGGCCGCCATGACGCAGAAATTCCAAGCGGAAACCATCCGGCATTAAGGCCAGAAAATGAAAGGCTTTTATTAGTCTTTTCAACCGGTCAAGTTGATATGAACTGTGCCGAAATGTATGGCAGCGATCCGAGACACTTCAAAGTGTGAACGAAGGCCCGTTGCTTCATCCACTGCGTAGGCGCCAAAAGCGCTGGTTGCTCGGTCGTTAGGCTCTCTACGCAGGTAACTGCGAGCCAACCCAACAACTTAAAAACGACACTTGGAGCGTTGCATGAGCATTTTTTCTTCTTTTGGAATCGCCAGGCGTCTGTACGCGGCAGTCGGTCTGGTTTCACTGTCCCTGGCCGGGGTGGTTGTCTTTGCCTACCTCGAGCTGCAGGTGGTGGTGAGGGATGCCGACTACATCGCGGAGCGCCGTTTCCCGCAGATGCAGCGGATTGCAGACATCGAACTTGACATCACCCGCACGTCGCTGCAGCTGCGCCATGCCATGCTGTCGCGCACGCCTGAAGAGCGCGCGGCCACCCTAGCCGATGTCGCCGAGAAGCGCAAGCAGATTGCCTTGAGGATGGCTGAATACGAAAAGGCCATCTACTCCCCTGAAGAACGTGCCCGCTCCGCGGCCATATCGCCTGTCCTGGAGAAGTTCTGGCAGATAGGGGAAGCCAATATCGACTTCATTCAGAAGGGGCAGATGGGAGACGCATTTGCCTTCCTCGTCGACAAGACCATCCCCGTCCGCAACGAGCTGCTCGGCAAGCTCAACGATGGGGTGAACTACTATGAGTCGGCACTCAATGCCGACGTCGCCGAGATCAAGCGCGAGTCACAGATCACCTTGAACTGGCTGATCGGACTGTCCATCGCAGTGGTAGTCACGCTCGTGGTCAGCACCTGGTATGTGGCACTCGTGCTGCGCAGGCGGGTCGCCGAGTCGCTCGCGGTGGCCGAGCGGGTGCGCGACGGTGACTTCACGCTTCCCGTGGTGGATGCGTCACGGGACGAGTTCACCCCGCTGATGGCGGCGCTGGCCGCGATGCAGTCTGCATTAAGCAACATCGTGACCGTGGTGCGCGGCAATGCCGACAGCGTGGCCACCGCCAGCGCGCAAATCGCCCAGGGCAATTCAGACCTGAGCCAGCGCACCGAAGAACAGGCCAGCGCCTTGGAGGAGACTGCGGCTTCCATGGAACAGTTGGCCACGACCGTCAAGCAGAATGCTGACAATGCGAGCCAGGCCAATCAATTGGCGCAAGGGGCGTCCGTCGTGGCGCTGCGTGGCGGAGAAGTCGTCACCCAAGTGGTCGAAACCATGAAGAGGGTCGGCAGGGATTCATGTAAAAGACAGCAGAAATGGATATAACTCTATGATTTCATTGGAAATATGCTGACATCAAAATCCAACGGCCCGATTTTCCGCCGGAAGTCGAGCGTGTAGTCCCCAAACCGGTTGATATGTGCCGTGCGGAACGGAGCGAGACCACCCAGGATCTCCGGCGTGATCTCGGTACCTTCGTCGCGAAGCTCTCGCAGTACACGTGTCATGCCCACCACGTTGTGCAGGATGATCATGTTGGCCACGAGGTGGTTGTACTTGATCACCTTGCGCTGCTCGTGTCGGATGTTCTCGGCAATGATCCCCTCGCCCCCAAAGAAGGACCAGCCGGCAAAGCCGTTGAACTGCTCGCTCTTATTGGTCTCGGCGTGGATCACCTTGCGCAATCCGACATCGCCGATGTAGCTGAGCAGGAACATGGTGCGGATGACTTTGCCGAGTTCGACGAACGCAAAGTACAGCTTGTTCTTGCGGCTGTAAGTGCCGAGCCGGCGCAGGATGGCCGACGGCGTTATCTTGCCGGTCTTGATGGACACAGCCACTCGCAACATCGCCGGCAAATGCAGTTCAATCAGCGCCCAGTCGATCACGTCGCTGAACAACGCATTGATGTTCTGGTAAGCGGCGCTCGACTCCGGGCGATGGAATTTCAGGTCCTGGATGCCCCGGATGCGCGGCATGAGCTGGATGCCAAGCAAGTGAGCCAGCGCAAAAACCGGGTAACTCTGGGCCTGTGTGTCCCCGTGGATCGTGTCGGGCCGGATGTCGGACTCGTTGCTCATCAGTCCGTCGAGGATATGGATGCCCTCATAGGTGCCACACGAGATGAAGTGGCTGAAGAGCGCGATGAACTTGTCGGAGACATGGTAGTAGCCGATGCCGCCGTAGCCGCCATAGCGGATGTGGTGCTCAGACAGCAGGTTCTGCTCGTACAGGTTCCATTTGGTGCCATCGGCCGATGCGTGTTTGCCCGTGCCCCAGTACCCGGGCAGTTCAAACTTGTTGTAGGCGTTGATCACCTTGACGATGGCACTGTCCAGAAGGTCTTCGCTGACGTATTTCAGGTTCAACCAGGAGATCTGGCGCCGGCTCAGCCCTTTGATCGATTTCGCGGTCTGAACGGGGCCCAGGTTGCAGCCATAGCAGAACAAGGTCGTGATCACCCGCATGCGCAAGTCCTCAAGGCGGCTGTCGGTCCCCGCCAGTGGGCGAAACAGCTTGTGAAGGTCCAACCAGCGCTCGGTGTCGATCATGAGGTCCACGATGCTGGCTGCTTTCATCCTTTCGGTGATCATGCCGTCGATGCGCGCGGCCGCCTCGACGATGTCGGAGCGCGGCGGCTTGCTGAGGATCAGACGTCCATCGACGATTTCTGCATGGGCGTTCTCCGGAAAATTTGCATCGATTTCCTTCGCTCGCTGAGACAGGGCTGATTTCAGCTTTGACACAAAGACGCTGGGATCTGTCTCGATGCCCGTAACCTGACCATAGTCGCCCACTTCCTTTTCATAGGTTTCGTCATCGACCAACTGCTCGCGGTAGTCGTCGTAGCGCTCCCCGTACTTGATGAAGAGGTCGCCCGACTTCAGGTCGTCCTTGACCGCATGCATGACCGCCAGCTCAAAATACCGGCGGTGGACAGCCTCGGGCCGGCCCTTGCCGACTGGCTTGACCAACACCAGTTTTCTCCACTGCGCTGACATCCAGCGAATATCTTTCTCTTCGCTCAGGCCCAGCATGGCCAGGGGCACGGTGTCAGCACGGTTGTCGCGCAGTGTGGCAAGGGCCTGAATCAAACGCTCAACCACCAGGTCCTCGCTGCTGGCTTTGGGGGAGGCGATGTCGATGCAGTTGAGCAACTGTGCTCTCACCATCTTGAACGGCTGCAGCAGGAACGGTAGGTGGTTGCGTCCGGCGTAGGCCAGGTGCTGGTCGCATTCGTTGAGCAACTCGTCCACCTCGCCCACCAAGGCCGTGCTGATGGCTTGCACGCGCTGTTCGTCCGAGCCCTTCAACTGATACGCGCCCAGGATGTCCCGGAGTTGGCCAACCAGCATGTCGGTTTTGTGGACGCGCTCCTGCTGGAACGACAGCAGTTTCTGCCTGGCATTGTTCTCCAGGTTCTGCATGAGGCGGATGAACAGGTCTGCGGCATCGTCCAGAGACTGGGCATGCTGAGCCCGGATCAAGATTACCGCCAGCGCATAACGTTTTTGTGGCTTGAGCTCGGCCATCTCGGTCGCATTGAGGGCACGCGCCAGGAGTCGGAACTGCTTGAGCTTGGGCACCGGCACGTCGGGTTTTGGAAGCTGCTCTACCAGGTGCTGCAAGCGTCGGATGTGCTGGATGTAGGTACGCGTCTCCTTGTTGGTGGGCCTCTTGGGCTCGCGTTTGAGCATCTGCCAGGGAGACACCGACTCGCCCGTGGAAGTTTTGAGCAAACCGTCGATCAGGGCCCTGGTCTGTGCGGTCAGCTGACCCGCGATGGCGGAGAAATACTGGTTGTTGCTCTTTTCCCGGGCGCGAAACGCCATCCGGTCCAGCGTCGAGAAGGCGGGCAATTCATAGCGATGGTGGACCAACTCCTCCAGCATCACGTTGATGATGTCGGCCACGGCATGTTTCGTCTCGGCCGCTGCGTCCGCCACGACGGCCAACCAGTCATGGCCTGCAGGGTCCAGCGGCCTCACATTCAGGTGGCGGCGCAACGCCATGAAAAGCGCCGAGCGAGCGCCCGAGGCCTCTACGCGCTTGAGGTCTGCCATCAAGGGTGGCCGAATCACGCCCGCCTGCAGCGCAATGTGCTCTCGAATCACCTGGGGCACCTCGGTCAGTGGGATGAAATATCCCAGACGCTGAAATACCTTCAGGTGGATCAGCGCCGCCATGCGCAGCAAGGCGCGCTTGCCGATGTCGCAAGCCAAGCGTTGTTCCTCTGCGGACGGCGTGTAAAGCTCCGCCAACTCACGGGGTGTCGGATCGGGCCGCAGGCTGGGATAGGCCGTCTCATGGAGCGTGGTCATGGGCGGGGACTGCCCCGCCTGGATGCTTGTCTACCCATCGCCTCAATCCCAGTGCGAATCGGTCGCCGGCTCATGAAACGAGGTTTCCAACAGGCACTGGTTGTCTTCGGCGATGCGGTACATATCGTCCAAAAGCGTGGCGATGACCTCGTCCAGTGCGTCGCGGGACAAATGAGGAATCGAGAGCTCGTACAGCGTGCCTTCCTTGTTCAGTCGCTGCATCGCAAAACGCTCAAAGCAGGTCTGCTCGATCAGCCGGTGGGAGCGGGCCAGGCCGCGCGAGTGTTTGCTGAACCGAGCCAAGGTCATCGTGACATGCAGGACAGCCACAGGCATTGCTTCTTGGGCGGGTGGGTGTGCAGCGCCCGCTTGCGAAGTCACCAGGAGCAATGGTGGCGGTAGCAACTGAGCTTGCTGCGCCAATGCAGTCAGTCCCTGCTCGAAACGCGCCTGCAGACTTGAGCTCGATGCATCCAGGTAGCGCATGGCCGATTTGACATCCTTCCAGCCGACGTACTCCATCAGCTCCTTGATGTCCCAGCCGCTGGCGCGGGCCCATCCGGCAAAGCCGCGGCGCATGGAATGGCTGCTGTATTCTTCTGGCGACGCAACGCCGGATACGGCGAACAGGCTGCGCAGCAAGGGGATCAGGCTGTTGACGTGCAAGCTCCCCTCGGCCACATGACCCCAGCGGTCAATCTTTCGGAACACAGGGCCCCCGGTCAATCCAGCGAGACTGATCCAGGTATTGAATGCCGTCACGGGACACAGGCGGGTCAGCGCCGTGCATTTGAAGACACGGCCCTGCAGTTGCCTGTCGCCTTTGCTGCGGCCCAGGTAGCAGGCCATGCCCTGGCCAGTGGTGATCTCGATGTTCTCCACACGCAGATTGACCAGTTCGTCGGAGCGGAACCCACGCCAAAATCCCAGCAGCATCAGGCTGCGGTCGCGCGTGTGGCGCAGAACGGCTGGCCGGTCGCCGGACCGCTGCGCATTGCTGATGGCGGTATCGAGCCACTGATCGATCTGCTGAAGCACGGTCAGTTCCAGCGGGCGGGCACGCTTTTCTGGCACGCTGTGGACAGCGCGAATGCCTTTGAGGACCTGGCGCACCAAGGCCGATTTGGTGGGATCGGGAAAGCCTTGATCGGTGTGCCACCTCGACAACGCTGCCAGCCGCTGGCGCAGGGTGTTGATGGCCAGGGTAGCCGCGTGGTCGGCCAGGTAGCGGGCCATGGCGTCCGCTGTGGATGGCAGCAAACCTTTCCACTCGACTTCAAAGTGGCGAATCGCCGAGGCGTAGCTTCGGCGCGTGTTGTCGCTCTCGGCTGCCTCGATGTATTGGGCAAGACCCATCGTCAGGGATGTTGCTCCGTCAGTACGTCCGGCGCCTGTCGATGGTTTTTGCGGAGCCATCGCATCAGGCTATGGAGCGCACTTGCCGAAGCAAGGCGTAACCACGCAACTTTGCATTGGCTTCATGTGGTCATGAGTTGGGGCCAATTCCGCTACTTCTCCCGCACCAATAGAAGCGCCGTCTTGCAACGTGAGGCCACGCGTGATGCAACCGAGCCCATTAAGGTGTGCCGTGCTGTTCCAAAGCCGAGTGAGCCCATCGCCAGCACATCCCATCTGCTTTTGCCGGCCTGTGCGGCAATTGAAGCGCCTGGATCTGCCCCGATCAATCGCACTTCTCCCGCCGTGATGCCGACGCGGGCAAGCAGTTCATGGGCCGGCTTGAATACATTCTCGAACGCAGCCATTTGCATGGCATTGACCTGCTCCGGCTTGATGCCGGTCGGAACCTCCCGCTCTATCCACCCTGGCACAGTGATCTTCGTCAGGTCAGGAACGACGTGGATCAGGCTCACCGAGGGCGACGCGCCGAAAAGGTCGCGGTTGCTGGCCACAAAGCGCGCGACGGCCAGTCCGTAGGGGCTACCATCCAGCGCAATGCCGACTTTGAGTGAATCGCGCTTGTTCATTGCGGCCCCGCGCATGATGAGCAGCGGCTTGGTGCACGAGAGCGCCACCGCGCTAGCCACCGAGCCTAGCAGCAGCTTTTTCAGCCCTGTATCGCCGTGTGATCCCATCACGATCAGATCGGCCCGGTCGTTTGCAACGATTGACGTCAGCTCCCGCGCGACGTTGCCAACAACGTACCGTGCCGTGGCGTTCGCGCCGGCGCGTTTTAGTGTCGCTACTGTGGATCTCAGCGCCTTAGCGGCCTCTGCCTCGTGGAACGAGTGCACCATCTCTCGCCCCAGTGCACGCGCCGCGCGTGGGGGCACGGGATACTGAATATTGACCAGTTCAACTTCGGTAGGCGTTTTTAGCAAGGTGGTGCGCGACGCGACGAACGCTACGGAAGATTTGCTGTACTCGCTGCCATCGACAGGCATGAGGATACGCATCGGAACTCCTTTGGTTGATTGGATGGAATGGACGGCCTAGAATTTTTCGGGTCGAAGCACCTCGACGTCGGCGATGAACATCACCATCGAGTAGTTGTCGTAGTAGCGCTCCCGCAGTGCCTCGCCGATTGCGACGGCGATGTGCGCACTGCATAGCACCTCAATCCGGATGTTGGCGTGCGGGCCCCAGGTGGCGTCGCGCCGGCCTCGACTTCCCTTGCCGCGAGCCTCTGTCACCGTGTAGCCACGCGCACCCAACGTCTCCAAGTCGCGCAGGAGTGTGGTCTCAAGCGTGGCTTCACACACGACGGTCACCAGTTTGATCATTCAAGTCTCCTCAATTGGCCGTGCGTCCTCACTGTACGACTTGCTGTGCGAGCCGGTGATACAGAGGGATGCCGACCAACAGGTTGAAGGGAAAGGTAATGCCCAGCGCCGCACCGATTGATAGGGCTGGATTGGCCTGTGGAACTGCCAGACGCATGGCAGCAGGTGCTGCGATGTAGGACGCGCTGGCGTAAAGCGTGGCCAGCAGCGTAACGCCACCGACGGACAAGCCCAGCAACGTGCCGGTCACCAGTCCCAGGCCGGCGGAGAAGAGTGGCATAACGGTCGCGAAAACAAGGAGGAACGGCCCGGCACGGCGCAACTCGCCGAAGCGGCTCGCTGCCACCAAGCCCATCTCGAGCAAGAAGAAAGCGAGCACGCCTTTGAACAGGTCGAAGAACAAGAGGTCCAGTGGCTCGATGCCACCTGGCCCAGCGATCCAGCCGATCGCCAACCCGCCGAGCAGCAACACAATACTTTTGCCCGCGAACACTTCATGAAGCACCTTGCCCCAGGGTGTGCCAAGCTCGCCGCGCCGCGCGAGCAGGACGCCGATTACCAGGGCCGGAAACTCCAACAACACCAGAAGCACCGTCATGTAGCCTTCGAACTCCTGGCCAAGGCGGGCGAGGTAGGTTGTGCCGACTGCAAACGTGACCACGCTAACGGATCCGTAGTGGCCGGCGATCGAACCGGCGTCGGCGCGGGACAGCCGACCCAGGCGGCGCAGCACCGGGTAGGCCACCAGCGGGATCAGCGCGCCCGCAGCGACCACTACCAGGGTGGGCAGCGCAACGGAAGAGAGCGGATGGCGCGCCAACTCCACCCCGCCCTTCAGGCCGATGGCCAGGAGCAGGAAAATGCTCAGCGACTCGTAGAGGACGCCAGGGATGCGCAGGTCCGACCGCACGAAACCGGCCAGCACCCCAAGGAGGAAGAAAAGGATAACGGGTTCGAAGTGCGGCATCGTGTAGCGATCAACGCGCGATCAGCACCGGCAAGATGCCGAGATACGCGACTATGTAGGCCTCCGAGTCGGGGTGAAGCGACTTCGTAGCTATCAAGCTGTACGAGAACATGGGAGGCGAAGATGGTGAAGACTGGGATCGGAAGATAACGGCCCGTGAGGCGAGACGCGGGTTCACGATTCACCCACCCATGCCAATGCCATGCCTGTGCCCACGCTGGCGGGGATCCCGACTCGCTCCAGGAGTCCCGCGGGTGCCCCGCTGATCACCTCGACAGGCACCGTGCAGTTCTCCATGAGCTGGCTGGTGAGCGAATTCTGGACAGCGCGCACGAATGCACTCTTGCGCGCCGTGCCGATGACGATGCGGTGGCAACACAGGTGGCGGGCGGCGGCGGCGATGCAGTGAGCCTTGTCACCAATTTCCAGATGAGCGCGGTAAGGGACGCCGGCAGTATCGAGAAGCTGCCGCGCGACGGCGAGCGCCTCATCCGCGCGCTCTTGCTGGAATTCAGCGCATTGATCGCGACTGATGTGGCGAACAACGTTGGGAGAGAAAGGCGGCTGCACGTTCAGCAAGTGAATCATCCTCACTTCGCCGCAAGAGTATGCAGATATGACATGCCGCACGGCAAGCAGCGCGCTGGCTGTTCCGTCGCAAGGTAGCAGGAGCGTGGCCATGGAGATCTTTACATAAGCTGTTTATTTGGTTGGGTGCTTGCCCCACGATCCCATCGCTGTAGGTGAGCTCACGCCGCCGTTATTGGCAGCGTGATCGCAGGCATCCAATTGCTGCTGTCGCCGAAGGTTCTGGGGCAGCGCCCGCTTGTCAGTGAAACCGTGAGCCTGAGTGTTCATCGTCTCTCTACACCTTGCGATTTGTTGACTGTGCTGTCTGGTTGAATTTAATGTGATCGGGGGATCATGAAAATCAGATTGTTCTGATGCAAGTATCCGAAAAAGCAGAGCCATCAATCGTGGCTGCGCGACATGGCTGCTGGCGGCTCATGTCAAGCATGGAGGATGCGCGCGCGTCACGAACGCTACCGCGCGTCCGTCGGTTCTTATGCCTGGTCATCCCGCTTCTTCACATCAAACGGATAGGCGCCGCCTGGTGTCCCCTTGGGCGGAATCTTGAGTGACAGGATCATCGTCACTGCCAGCGTGACTGCGGTGAATCCGAGCGAAAAAACCACCGGGATCTTATAGACGTCGATCAACAACATCTTTGCACCGATGAACACCAGTACGATCGCCAGCCCATAGCTGAGCAGGTGGAAGCGCTCGTGCATGTTGGCCAGAAGAAAGTACATCGCGCGCAGGCCCAGGATCGCAAACACGTTGGAGGTGAGCACGATGAATGGGTCGGTCGTGATCGCAAAGATGGCCGGGATCGAGTCCACTGCGAACACAATGTCAACGATACCGATGAGCAGTATCACCACCAGCAAAGGCGTGGCCATCCTGACGCCGCCAAACATGGTGAAGAATTTCTCGCCGTCATAGTCCGGCGCAATCTTGAAGCGGCTGCGAATCCACTTGAGAGCTGGATTGTTGTCCAGGTCGGGCTCTTGGCCGGCGGCCCACCACATCTTGATGCCAGTGAACAGCAGGAAGGCGCCAAACAGATACAGGATCCAATGGAACTGAGCAATCAGCCAGGCGCCCACGAGAATCATCACCGCGCGCAGCACGAGCGCGCCGAGGATGCCGATCATGAGTACGCGCTTTTGGAACTCTGCCGGCACTGCGAAGTAGGTGAACAACATCAAGAACACGAAGATGTTGTCGACAGCAAGCGCCTTTTCGATCAAGTAGCCGGTCAGGAACTCCAGCGATTTGGCATTGGCCAGCGAGCGCGCGGCCTCATCCGTTCCGGTGCCGCCAAGGTGCCACCACAGCCATCCCATGAAGACGAAAGACACGCCGACCCAGACGAGCGACCAGATGGCAGCCTCGCGGGTGCTGACGCGGTGTGCGCCCTGTTTGCTCATCGCAAAGAAATCGACCAGCAGTGCGACCAGCACAAAAGCCGTGAACAAGGACCACATGAGTGGAGAGCCGATAGATTGCATGACCGCCATTGAAGTGAGTTGCAGAGAGTCGCCCAGATTTGAGAACGACGACGGGGACAGGGCGGGCGATTATGCAGGTTCGTGGCCCAAGCGCTGACTCTTGGGTTGCACCCGCGATATGCGCACACCAGTATGCGAGGGACCCATCTGTCACGGCGCAGATAAGAAATGTGTCGCTCAGCCAGCAATGCCTGCGCTGTCCTGCCGACTTCGGCGGTGCTCAAAGCAAGAATCCGCGAACGGCAGTTGTGTGAGCACCGTGTCAGGGCGGGTTGCGCATTTCAAGTAACACTCCTTCTGGAGGGATCATTCATTCGAGCCACCCATGCCGAAGAGGCTAAGCAGACTCGTGAACAGGTTGAAGATGGCGACATAGAGCCCGACGGTGGCCAGGACATAGTTGGTTTCGCCACCGTGGACGATGCGACTGGTCTCGAACACGATCAGACCGCCCATCAGGAGAACGAAGGCGGCTGACACGGTAAGCGACAGCGCTGGCACGTCAAGAAGCAGTGCTCCCAGGCCAGCCAGGAATGCCACCACGATGCCTGCCAGCAGGAACCCACCCATGAAGCTGAAGTCCTTGCGGGTGATCAGTGCATAGGCTGACAGCACGAGGAAGATGGTCGCAGTGCCACCCATGGCCATCATCACTACCTGATGCCCGTCGGGCAACGCCAACTGCTGCCCGAGGATCGGACCCAGGGTGTAGCCCATGAAGCCTGTGAGCCCGAACATCGACAGCACACCCCAGCCGCTGGCACGCAGCTTGTTGGTCAGGTACAGCAGGCCGAAGAAGCCAACCAGCGTCAGCATCAGGCCGGGGTGCGGGAGCCCCAAGCTCGCGCTTGCCCCAGCCGTCGCGGCGCTGAAAATAAGCGTTAGGGACAACAGGCCGTAGGTGTTGCGCAGCACGGCATGCGTGCTGATCAGGCTCGGCGTGTCCTGCCGGGAAACAACCAAAGTTTGGGCGCGCTCACTGGTCATGCCCTGTCTCCTTGGAGGTAGACGGTATCAAGGGGCACGTACCGGTTGCGTGAGGGCCGAGGACCTTGGCGTGAAGTGTTTCGCAGCGGATGGGTGCGATCGAGGTGCTTGACCACCACCCGCCCGACGCGCTCGGCGGCCCGGTCGATGGTGGCGTAAAGATCGACGCCGACCTCTTCGACCACGGCGGCCGACGCATTGAGCAGGTAGACCTGCATTCGGCAGAACTTGTCGGGCCCGCCACGCGGCCCGTTCTCGTCCCCGATACGGACCAGGACCCGTTTGATGCGGTGGCTGTGGCGTGTCAGCATGAAGCCAAGCCGACGCCGCACGTGCTGGGCCAACGCATCCGTCATCGCAAATCCTTGAGAATGAATGTCAACCATCAATTTGCACCTCGCGTTTCGTCGTTAGTGAAGATGCCCAGAATTTAGGGCCGGGCGTTGCGCTTGAAAATCAGATTGTTTTGTAGCCATCATCCGAAAAAACGGCACAATTGCGTCAGCAAGCGTCCGGGCCCGGATCATGAACTACAAGCACCTCCACTACTTCCTGCAGGTCGCCAAACTCGGCAGCGTGCAGCGTGCCAGCGAGCGGCTGCACCTGTCACCGCAGACCATCAGCGGGCAGATACAGTTGCTTGAGGAGGCGCTTGGGAAGCCGTTGTTTTCCAAGAGCGGACGCGGCTTGGTGCTTACCGATGTCGGACGTGTGGCGCTTGGCTATGCCGAGGACATCTTCTCGACGGGGGCCGAGCTCGAGGAAGCCGTGCGTGAGCACCCCCGCAAAGACATGCTGCTTGAGTTTCGAGTGGGTGTGGTAGACGCTGTACCGAAGACGATCGCCTGCCGACTGATCGAGCCAGCCTCTCAGTTGCCAGAGCCGGTTCGCATCGTATGCCGCGAGTGGAAGCTGGACACGTTGCTGGGCGAGTTGGCCTTGCACCGTCTCGACCTCGTGATCTCCGATGCGCCGATTCCCTCCACCGTCAGCATCCGCGCCTTCAATCACAAGCTGGGCAGCTGCGGAGTGAGCTTCTTCGCAGCGCCTTCGATACTCGCGTGGTGCACCGGAAGATTTCCGGGCTGTCTGGACGGCGCACCCCTGATCATGCCAGCGGAGGAATCCGCAGTTGGCCAGCGCCTTCGTGCCTGGCTGCATGCGCGGTCGCTGCACCCCAGGGTGGTGGGCCAGTGCGATGACAGTGCCCTGGCCAAGGAGTTTGGGCGACGAGGAATGGGCATCTTCGCGGGTCCAACCGTGCTCCAACGAGACATCGAAAAGCAATACGGCGTTCGCGCGATCGGCGCGACGCACGAAGTCGTTGAGGAGTTCTTCGCAATCTCCGTCGAACGCCGCATCACTCACCCGTGTGTGACCGCCATCACCGAGGCGGCACGCAATGAGTTGTTCGCGCCTCCGACGCGGCGGCGCCCGTCCGCCCGAGCGTCGGCCTGAGCGCGTCAGGCACCAGTGCCCACACAAGACTTAGCAAAAAGGCATCGCACAGGAGAGGACCATCCGGTTCGGGGTGACCTCATTTCCGGTGCAGAAAGCCGGTTTAGCCGCCAAGGGTTAACCCGCGATCCCTCAAACTTTCTGGAACCAACGAGAACAACTCCGTAGACTCCGGCAAGGCTTGGAACTGCGCAGGCCATGGGGGGAACCAGCTTGCCAAGCTTTTATCTGCGTTTTGTCGGATCCGACACCCTTCCCAAGTCTCTGTCCAGGCGCGAAGTCGAAGAATGCTTTGGCCTGAGCGCTGAAGACATCCACGAGCTTCGCCCGCCCCGCTTCCGGGGTACAGCTCGCTTGGGTGCGGCCGTTCAACTGGTGATGCTGCGCGCCACCGGACGCCACCCAGATGCCCTCTCGGGCCTGCCACCTGTGCTGCTGCGGCACCTGACATCAACACTGGGCATGGGAGCGACGGACATCGCATCCGTGACGTCGCTGTACAAGGACCGGGACACCCGCTTCGAGCATCAGCTTTGGGCGCGGCAACGCGTTGGCTTCGCGGTCGTGGACGACACCACAAAAGCGCTGCTTGCCGATGCCCTCCGCGAGCTTGGCACCACTGCGGTCTCTGTGAACGATCTGGTGCAACAGTCGGAGCACTGGCTTTTCGACCGCCGCCTCGTGCTGCCTGGCGATCGGGCCCTCAGGGACGTGGCCCGCACGGCATTTGCCGACCAGGAGAATGCGGCGCTCGAAGCGATTCGCGCAGGCGTGCCGCGCGAGCACATTCACAGGGCACTTTTGCACGCGTTCTCAAAACGATCTGGACCGGGCGGGCACACCGTGTTGGAGTGGCTGCGCACGCCACCGGGCAAGCATGGTCAGCTCACCCTGAGTGAGGTCACAAAAAAAATCGAGTGCCTGAAGGCATTGCACGTCCACGAGTGGAAGCTGTCGGCGATTGCGCTGAATCGGTTGAAGGCCTACAGCCAGGAGGTGGTCAATCGACCTCCCTCAGCAACGAAGAACCTGTCCCCTGAGCAGCGCGAACTGGAGATGGTCTCATTCCTGCACGTGACTTTGCTGGAACAGACCGACCTGGCTGCGGAGATGGGCGCGCGACGCCTCACCGATCTCTACCGCAAGGCCTCCGGCAAGGTGCTCAAGAAGCAAGCGGACAGCTCCGTCGATTTACGCGCTGAGCGTGTGAAGCTCAAGGCGGTCCTCTACGACAAGAAGCTGACCTCCGCGCAAATCGTCGCCGCGATGCGCGAGCTGGTGCCCCAAGACGAGCCCGACTTTGCGGGCACGCGTGCCCAATTGGTCCGCGAAGCACTGGTGAAGGAAGAAGCGCCGCGTGTCTCAGCGCTCCTCAACTCACTGGGCATCCTGGAGATCAGAGGCGAGGCGTCGGACAAGGCGCTGAGGCAACTCAAGTTGCTGCGCGATCTGGCCAAACGAGGGGAAACCAGCCTGCCTGAGGGACTTGACGTGTCTTTTGCCGATCCCGGCTGGCATCTGTTGTTGCAGGGCCCAGACCGCAAGCTCGCCCTTGCTGCACTGAAGGTCAGTGCTGCGACAGCACTGCGCAAGGCCATCAAGGGCGGCAAACTCTGGCTGGCGCACAGCAGCCGCCACCGCAGCCGCGCCGATCAATTGATGTCTGAGCAGGAATGGGCGGACAAGAACAAGTCACTCATCCGCGCGCTGAGCCTCACCGACGATCCGGACAAGTTCCTGGATCGGGTGTTGGAGCGCGTCGACGCAGGCCTGGCCCAACTTGCCAAAGCTGTCGAGGAAGGCGCGCTCACCATCGACAACCAGGGCCACATCAGCATCGCACCCATCCAGACGCTTGAAGTCGAACCCCAGGTCACGAAGACCCGAGAGAGCATGTTCAACATGATCGGCGGCGCGCAGTTTGCCGACATGCTGGTTGAGGTGGATGCCAAAACCCGCTTCAGCCAGGCGCTGCTGGGCCGGATGGCCAAGGACATTGGTGAGCTGAAGGCGGTCTACGGCGCCCTGTACGCACATGGGACGGAGAACAACGCCAAGGGGGTCTGCGCCATGATCCCCGGCCTGCAAGTCTCACAAATCTCCATGGCCATGCGCGCTCTGGAGGCCAGCGGGCGCCTGAGGGAGGCGAACACGCGCATCATCGATTTCCAGCAGAGCATGCCGATTGCGATGCTCTGGGGCCAAGGCGACAAAGCATCCTCAGATTCGATGACGCTCGATACATCGCGGCACCTGCACTCGGCGCGCATGGAGTACCGCCGCAAACAGCATGGGGTGGGCATCTATGTGCACATGCTCGACACCTGGGCGCTGTTTCACGACCAGCCCATCGTCATCAACGACCGGCAGGCAGCGCCCGCGGTGCACGGCGTTGAAGCGCACAACTGCACGCGGCGCGAGGATCAGATCCGCCTGTCCCTGCTGGCCGTCGACACCCACGGCTACACCAATGCAGCCATGGCGATCGCCAAGCTGCTGGGCTTCGACCTGTGTGTTCGCTTGCGCCAGCTGTCCGAGCGCAAGATGTTCATGGCCTGGGGTGCTGCGCCGCCTGAATCGCTGGAGCGGTTGATCGTGGGCAAGGTCTCGCTGCGAAAGATCCGTGCCGGCTGGATGGAGCTGCTTCGCCTGATCGCCTCCATCCGCCAGGGCCGCCTCACGGCCGCAGAGGCCATCGCCCGCCTGGGCAGCGCCGCCAGGGGTGATCCTGTGCATGCCGCCGCAGATGAGCTGGGAAAGCTTCTTCGCACCATTTTTCTGTGCGACTACTTCACCATCCCTGAGTTCCGCCGCGAAATGCACGCACTGCTGAACCGCGGCGAGTCCATCCATCAATTGCAGCGCGCCGTGTACCACGGGCGTGTGGGCGTCTCGCGCGGCCGGCGGGCCGATGAACTGCGCGCCATCTCGACGTCGCACACCCTGCTGACCAACGTTGTGATCGCCTGGAACACCATGAAGATGCAAGATGTTGTGGACCGCTGGAAGGCGCTCAAGCACCCCATAGAGGACCACTGGATCAGGCGCATCGGGCCGGTCCATTTTGAGCACGTGAACTTCAAGGGCACCATCACCTTCGAGATCGATTCGTACGCAGACGCCCTGATTCAGCGTCAGTCCAAGCTGCGCGCGCGCCGGGTTTGATCCAGGTCGTCCGGAATACGGGGAGGTCGAGGCACCTGTCGGCCGGTGTCGAGGGGCACATGTTCGGGAAGGGTGGATTTTCGGAATCGGCTCTTTTCATGTGCAATTCACCGGGTTAGCGGCTTGCTTTGATCAATGAAATCAATGACTTAGCGGATTTCCGAAAAAACAGCCAGCTCTTTTCCCGTGCGATTCACCGGGTTAGGTTTTGGCACTGACAATGGTCTGTCACCTGACAATTGGTCATCACGGAGAAGAACGATGGGACAAGCCAAGCTCAAGCAGCGCGCGGCCTTTGCGCCGGTGTTGGTCGATGAGTGGGAATCGGAAGATTGCGTCAACTTTGCAGTGGCGCTCGCGCGAGTGACGGGCTGGCTGCTTCACGTGGATTGGTGGGTGCCATCGCTTGATCCGGACAACAACATCTCTCTTGAGGCTTGCAGGCCGCTGCGCGTCTACGTGGCGGACAACGGAACCCGGATTTTTGATGTGCGAGGCAACCGGTCTCTCGGTGACTTCATTCACCGAACGATTCGGCCCATGGCCGTGCGGCACGGCATGGGTGGTGTCCGGACGCGCTATTACGCTGAGAGCACGCTCGCGACACTGCCTCTGCGTTGCGTACCCGACCCGGCCAAGATCAGTAGCGCAGTCAAAGCGATCGAGACCAACACAGCCTATCTGGCTTCTATCCCCAAACGGCTGGAACCCTGCATTCCGGCCGCCGAGGCGGCTGAATACACATTCGGCAGGTGTTCCGCGTTCGCGGAAGCGATGCGTGAGTTGGCAGGTTTGGACCCCGTGGCGCTGCTGGCCATCCGATTCGAGCAGGGCGCGGAAGGAACCGAGCGCGGCGCAGATGGCTATGTCCACAGCTTCGTTCTGCATCCAGACGGGTTGGGGGAAGACAGCTGGGGCAAGGTGGATGTCAGGGACATCGCCCAACGATTCGGAATCGTCGAGTTCCGGCTCAGTCGCGAGGCGCACGGTCGCGTTGTGAACAACCTGCAGCGAAACTCGCCAGATCTCTACGAAGCGGCATTCGCCAAGGCCAAAGAACTCATTCAGACCTATCGACAACAGTGATTTGCCCTCGGGCTGCAGCGCAGTGTGCTCTCGGATAACCGGGGGCGCCTCGGTTTCAAGTGGATCAGCGCCGCCATGCACGGCAAGGCGCGCTTGCCGACACCTGCAGCCAGGAGTTTTTCATCCTCGGTCGGTGTGTAGAGCTCCGCCAGCTCACGCGGTGTCGGATCGGGTTTCAGGCTGGGATAGGCCGTCTCATGGAGTGTGGTCATGCGCGGGGACTACCCCGCCTGGCGTCTTTGCTACCCATCGCCTCAATCCCAATGGGTGTCGGTGGCGGGTTCGTGAAACGAGGTTTCCAGCAGACACTGGTTGTCCTCGGCGATGCGGTACATGTCATCCAGCAACGAGGCGATAACCTCGTCCAGCAAGTCGCGGGTCAGGTAGGGAACCACCAACTCGTAGAGCGTGCCCTCGGTATTCAGGCGTTGCATGGCAAAACGCTCGAAGCAGGTCTGCTCGATCAGCCGGTGGCCGCGGGCCAGGCCGCGTGACTGCTTGCTGAAACGGGACAGCACCATCGTGACGCGCAGGACCGCCACGGGCGTCGTCCCCTCGGCTGGCGGGCGGGGGCCTTCGACCTGTTCGGTCAGTAACAACAAAGGCGGCGGGGACTGCGGAGCTGCCTGCGCCAACGCAGGCAATCCCTGCTCGAACCGGGCTTGCAGGCTGGAATCCGACGCATCGAGGTAACGCATGGCCGATTTGACATCCTTCCAGCCGACGTACTCCATCAGCTCCTTGATGTCCCAGCCGCTGGCGCGGGCCCATCCGGCAAAGCCGCGGCGCATGGAGTGGCTGCTGTAGTCCTCGGGCGACGCAACACCGGATTCGGCGAGCACACTGCGCAGCAAGGGGATCAGGCTGTTGGCATGCAGGCTTTCGTCGGCCACATGTCCCCAGCGGTCAATCTTGCGAAACACCGGTCCCTCGGTCAATCCGGCCAGATCAATCCAGGCATTGAAGGCCGTAACGGGACACAGGCGGGACAGCGCCGGGCATCTGAAAACACGGCCCTGACGCTGCCTGTCGCCTTTGCTGCGGCCCAGGTAGCAGGTCATGCCTTGGCCGGGGGTGACCTCTATGCTCTCAACGCGCAGGTTGACCAGTTCGTCGGAGCGGAAGCCGCGCCAAAATCCCAGCAGCATCAGGCTGCGGTCGCGCGCGTGGCGCAGTGCGGCTTGCTGGTCGCCGGACCGCTGCGCATGACTGATGGCGGTATCGAGCCACTGATCGACTTGCTGAAGCACGGCCAGTTCCAGTGGGCGGGCGCGCTTTTCTTGCACGCTGTGAACAGAGCGAATGCCCCTGAGGACCTGGCGCACCAAGGCCGATTTGGTGGGGTCGGGAAAGCCCTGGTCGTTGTGCCACCTTGATAGCGCCGCCAGCCGCTGGCGCAGGGTGTTGATGGCCAGGGTGGCCGCGTGGTCGGCCAGGTAGCGGGCAATGGCGTCCGCCGTGGAAGGCAGCAAACCTTTCCACTCAACTTCAAAATGGCGAATCGCCGAAGCGTAGCTCCGGCGCGTGTTGTCGCTCTCGGCGGCCTCGATGTATTGGGCAAGACGGGTCATCACACTGTCGTCAGACTGTCTCAATTCTGCTGCAGGGTTGCACCGGCCCCGGCCCAATGACCGGTTACGCGCGGCAGGTAGCGCGACGCTTGACTGTTGGGGCCTGGGCGATTCATACCGCGATGCGGGCGAGGTCAATGGCGAGTCGCTCATCCATTTCCTGCTGAGCGAGGCTCGGTACCCAATGCTCTCTATTCCCGTTCAACTTCCAAGTAGGTCCTGCTTGCGTTGCCCGGGTGCAATTCGTCTGCATTCGCAAGCGTCTTGAATGGCGAAAGATCGAAGCGTAGCACCGACTGACTGATGTCCTCGTAGCGTTCAACGGCATCCTTCATGTGCGCCCGCAATGCTTGCAGGTAGACCTGAGTGTGCGCTTTCGCTGTGGCCAATTCGGTGACGCGGCCGTGTCCTGGCACGATACGCAAGGGCTGGAGCTTTTCCACTTCGGCAAATGCCACCAGCCACAGCCGCGTGTTGCTGACCGGGATGACTGCCAGCAATCGGTCCACGTAGATGATGTCCCCAGAGAACAGGACCTTGACATCTGGCAACCACACCATCATGTCCCCCGGGGTGTGCCCGCCCCCGCGATTCAGCAACTCCACCGTTCGGCCACCAAAGTCCATCCGTAAATCATTGGTGTCAACGACACGAACGGGATAGACCGGAACGGTCCCCTGAAGCTTGTCACCCAGAATCGGCCGCAACGCGGCCAGTTGGTCTCCTGATCGCACCCGCATGTCCGCCGCCGCAGCGGCATGGGAAATCACTTCAGCGCCTTGCTCCTTGAAATAGCCATTGCCCAGCCATCGGTGGTCTTGACCCCCGGTGTTGATGACCCAGCGCACCGGCTGCGGGGTGATCCTCTTCACGGCCTCATGGATGGCTTTCGCACTGGCGTATGAGGCCCCACTGTCGATCAGAACCGCGCCTGCAGGGGTGACCACCAGTCCGATATTGGCATTGAGGCCTTCGTTCTCGGCGGTACGTCCTCCGATGTCCCCGATGTGGGCGTAGACCCCTTGCGCGACGGCTTCGAACTTCACTTCCAGCGCATGACTGATCGTCATGCTGCACAGCGCGATGATCCCAAGAATTGTCTTTTTCATCATCATGTTTCAGTCTCATTGCATGACCGGTGGCCATGCGTGGGTTTCTTCCTGGGCATCGCGGCACCAGGCGTAGAGCGCGTCGTAGAGCACCATTCCGTGGCGCAACATCTCGTGGTCATTGGCAAACACCCGCGACAGACCCAGCGAGATCGCGTAGAGGCCGGCCGATTGCGGTGTGAGATCGAGCCGCGAGGTGTCGGCACCGCGCACGATACCGGCGAGCCGGGCCAGCGCCGGATCGTCGAGCCGGTACTTCGCCAGAAAGGCGTCGAAACTGCATTGCTCACCCACGTGGCTCATCTCCACGCCCGGGATGTCGTAGGGCGTGGCACCCGTCGCAGCGGCCACGCGTTGCACCTCACCCGCCGGCACGTAGAGGAATTCAGCCGCCGGGTCGATGAAGCGCTGGATCAGCCACGGGCAGGCAATGCGGTCGATCTTGGGGCGTTCGCGGGTGACCCATTTCATGGTGCGTTCTCCTTCGCCACCAGGGCCTGCCCGGCGGCCTGCCAGCCGTCGAGGCCACCATGCAGGTAGCGCGCATCCACGCCGGCCGCGCGCAAGCGCAGCGCCGTGGAGCGGCCCACTTCATGGCCGTAGACGCAATAGACCACCACGGGCCGGTCGTGCGGCAGGTCGGCGGCCCACTGCGCCACGGCGGCGGGGTCGCGCCAGCGCGCGCCCGCCATCATCTGCGTGGCCTGCTCGAACACGCCGGCCCGGCGCACGTCGAGCACCAGAGCGCCCGACACGTCCGAGTGGCCACAGCCGAAGGGTTCGCTCGCCGCGTGCACCGCCGACTGGTAACGCGCGTACACGCCGGCCCAGTCGATGCTGGCCATGAAGGCATCGACGTAGGCACCCGCCGCAGCGCCGAAGTCCAGATGGTAGGCGTGTTCGTACATGTCCAGTGCCAGCAGCGGCACACCACCGGCCAGGCTGTGGGTGTGGTCCGCGGCCCACTGGTTGACCAGCGTGCCTTCACGCGGCTGGAACACCAGCAGCATCCAGCCCGAGCCACCGCCCAGCGCCTTGGCACAGGCCGAGAACTCCTCGCGCCAGCGTTCGAAGCCGCCGAAATTGGCATCAAGGGCGAGCTTCATCGCCGGCTCCATGGTCTGACCGTCACCGCCCAGGCCGCTGAAATAGAGTTCGTGCAACAGCATGGAGTTGGTGGCGATCAGCTCCTCGCGCTTGAGGCCGTTGAGGGCGTAGCCCGGCGCGGTGCCAAACGCCATGCCCGCCAACTGGGCGCGGATGGCGTTGAGACGCTTGACCGCGCCGCCGTAGTTGTTCTGGTGGTGGCTGCTGAGCAGCCGCTCCGAAAAGCCCGCGACCGCGCCAGCGGCAAACGGCAAAGGCAATGCATTCACATGGTTCATGAAGTTCTCGATCAGCGCAGCCACAGAGACACCACCAGCCCGGCGGCCGCGCAGGCACCGAGCAGGGGCAACACACCCAGCTTGAAACGGAACAGCGCCAGCGCCGCGACCACAGCGATCACGGCCGAGCCGGCGTCGAACGCGCCGTCGAAACCCTGCGGCCACAGCACGTGGTACGCGAAGAACAGCGCGAGGTTGAGGATCACGCCGACCACCGCGGCCGTGATCGCCGACAGCGGCGCGGTGAAGCCCAGCTTGCCGTGCGTGGCCTCCACCGCCGGGGCGCCGGCCAGGATGAAAATGAACGAGGGCAGGAAGGTGAAGAAGGTCACCACGCTCGCGGCCAGTGCGGCACCGAGAAACAGCGCGTCCGAACCCAGTACTTCCTTGACCCAGCCGCCCACGAAGCCCACGAAGGCCACCACCATGATCAGCGGCCCCGGCGTGGTCTCACCCAGTGCCAGGCCGTCGATCATCTGCGCGCCGCTCAGCCACTGGTGCGTGTCCACCGCACCCTGGTAGACGTAGGGCAGCACCGCATAGGCGCCGCCGAAGGTGAGCAGCGCGGCCTTGGTGAAGAACCAGCCCATCTGCGTGAGCGTGCCCTGCAGGCCTTGCGTGGCCAGCAAGGCGGCCATGGCCAGCAGCCACAGGCCCAGGCCGGCGGCGAGCACCTTCACCAGATGCCGCTTCGAAAAGCGTGCGTGCGCGGGTGTGGGCGTGTCGTCGTCGATCAGCGCGGGGCCATAGCCCGCCACCTGCGCACCGTGCCCACCTCCGAGCGCGAACACCTGCGGCCAGCGCCGCGCGCCGAAGTGGCCGATGAGGCCGGCGGCGAGCACGATGGCCGGGAACGGCGTGTTGAACGCGAAGATGGCCACGAAGGCCGCGGCCGCGATGCCCCACATCCACGGGTTGCGCAGCGCGCGCGTGCCGATGCGGTGCGCCGCGTGCAGCACCAGCGCGGTCACCGCCGGCTTGATGCCATAGAAGATGCCGGCCACCACCGGCACGTCGCCAAAACGGATGTAGACCCACGACAGTCCGATCAGGATGAACAGTGAGGGCAGCACGAACAGCGCACCGGCGACGATGCCGCCCCAGGTGCGGTGCATCAACCAGCCGATGTAGGTGGCGAGCTGCTGCGCTTCGGGGCCCGGCAGCAGCATGCAGTAGTTCAACGCGTGCAGGAAACGCTTCTCGTTGATCCAGCGGCGGCGCTCGACCAGTTCGGTGTGCATGATCGCGATCTGCCCGGCCGGACCACCGAAGCTGATGAAGCCGAGCTTGAGCCAGAAGCGGAAGGCCTCCATGAAGCCCACGGGTGCGGGCCGTTCGTTGGGCGCTGGGGTGCTCATGTTTTTCTTCCTTCGGTGGGGGTGGCCAGTAGCGCGTCGAACACCCCGGCCGCGGCGGCCTGCAAGCGGTCGTCGTCGTTGTGCATCTCGCGCAGCCCGGCCAGCACGGCTTCCAGGCCGACCGCCTCGGGCACCGGGATGCCGCCCGCGTCGAGGCAGTGCACCATGGCGCCGATGCGCACCAGCCGGGGATCCTGGTCCAGCCCGAAGCTGGCCAGCAGCACTTCAAAAGTGACGCGCGCACCGACGTGGCTGAAGCGTGCGCCATCGAAGTCGAAACCGATGGCGCCGCGCGGCAGGCGCGCCACATCGGCGAGCCAGACGAACTCGGCCCGCGCATCGATGAAGCGCGCGATCAGCCAGGCGCTGGCCAGACGGTCCACCCAGGGGCGTGCGCGGGTGGCCCAGCGCTTGCCCTGGAACTGGCGCGCGTCGAGCGGCGCGATGCCGTGCTCGGGCAAGGCCCGGGGTTCGCCCGCCGAGTAGTGCGCATCCAGCGCGTCGCGCAGGTCGGCCAGCGTGGCCTGGGCCTGCAGCGAGGCCTCGCCGGGAAAGTAGTCGATGCGCTGCACCTCCTCCAGCGCCTGCGCCAGGCCGCGCCAGCGCCGGCGCGCCACCGCTTCGCCGAGCGCGCCCAGCTCGGCATGCAGCGCATCGGCCGTGGCGCGCCACGCCGCATAGGCCTCACCGCGATCGAACAGCCCCAGCATCTCGATGCGCTGGGTTTCGTCGGTCGCATCCAGCCGCAACACCATGGCCGAGCCCCCGTGCTCGCGCACCTCGTCTGCGAGTGGCTCGAACAGCGCCTGCTGGGCCTCGGGCAACAGGTAGGCCCCGTCGCGCAGCGCCGCACAGCCCATGGCCTTGAGCGCGCGCCAGACGCGCACCCGCACCGCGCTGGGCTGGGTGGGCAGGGTGACGAGCAGCATCGAGAACATGCATTGAAATATACATCACATTATTTGCAACAACAATTGCATAGAGGGCTGGCTCCCCCGGCTTAGGGGTATGGGGCAACCAGACCGCTTGCGCGGGTTTAGATACGGGCCTTCGAGCCGCAACACGTCTCGCAAAAGAAATCGGAAGACGAACGAGCCGTGCTATTTGAACGGCCGAACTGCCTGAACGACGCCCTGCACATGCCCGACCAGGAGAGGCCATTTCTGTGGTTTCGCGCTCGCTCATTGGCCCCTCGGCAGAAGTGCCTTTTGAGTCAATGCCGTTTGATGGGTCTGCGTCCGGCCATCCCGCTTTTACAAAACGACAACAACCGTGTTCATCGGTGCGCGATATAACAAGCAGGTCTAGGAGACCCGAATGAACACACGAATTGCATTGACGACCCTTACGTGCCTGCTGCTGCTCGGCGCGGGTGCTCGTGCCGATGAAGGCAAGGATGAGTCCGGTAAGGGCAAGCAGCGATACGAGGAGCGCTTCGAGCGTTCTGAGCGCGGCGAACGCTCCGAACGTTCTTATCGCGACCATCGAGATGGCAACTCGCACTTCCATCGTCAGGGCCAAACTCGAATTCCCAATGGGCATCTGCCGCCTCCGGGCGAGTGTCGTGTCTGGTACCCGAATCGTCCCGCCGGACAGCAGCCCCCGCCATTCAAGTGCGGCCTGTCACCGGGTCGGGTTGAGCCAGGTGGTTGGGTATTCTCACCAGGGCCTCGCCGGCAAGAGATCGAAGTAACTGTGTATGACGAACGTCGCCCAGGCATCGTGATCGATGTAGGCATATTCGATGCGCGCACGGGTTCTCTCCTCCGTGTAACGGGCGCGCGATAAATGGTTGGTGGACACCATCGTTGCGGCTACGCCTGCATCACCAGGGATGGGATGACCGGACCCTTGTTTCGATTGACCTCAATCGTGATGTGCACAAACTCTTCATGGACATGCAGTAGCTGTTTGAAATAGTCCGGATCGACATGTTCAACCGTCGGGAGTGAGAGGATGCAGCCTGCACATTGAGTCTCGCGCCCTGGCCGGTGGAACGACGGTGCTAACCGTGCTCGCGAGGAAGGTCGAGGCCACGGTGGTAGACGAACCTGAGCCCGATTCCCACACGGTGTTCGCCCACGCTCCAAGCGAACCGCCTACGTCAGGTACGCCGGTCCTGGACAGTGCAAACTGGTACGACGCCACGCAGATGAAGTGGCTGATTGAGTACCTGCCTGCTGTTTGCGCGAATAGGATGGGCATGCATAAATGACCAGGCGCTATGGATCAACTGGCGACAGGCACCGAAAATCCGTATATTCGCATTTATGAATTAAATGCTAGCAGTGTCGACGCTGCAGAACGCATCCGGTCCCCTCGACATCGACGGCAGGAAGGTGCTCACGCTGGTGAGCAACGACCAGCCGGGTCTGCTGCAACAACAACATCTAGGTGGCCGCCGAACTGGCCAACACCTACAAAGTGCCCATCCCAATCTACCCAGTGTCCTTTATGCCTGCCGACACAAAGGCGCCCATGATCCGGTTCGGCGGCGAGAACATCGCGCAGAGTGGCCGCAGGTCCAACGGGATGATTTCGCACACCGAACTGGACGACTGGTTCGTGGTTGAAGGGGTAACGAAGCAGGACAAGTCGAGTTTGCTGATGACGTCTGCCGTCAAGAGCAGCTTCGAGGCGCTCGAGCAGAGCATCCAGGGCCAATAAATAGGCAGGAACAGCCTTCATGCAACACGATAGCGACAAAATCCTCCTGGCAATTTTCCTGTCAGTGGCACTGCATGCCCTGGCGTTGGTTCTGGTCAGCGACCATCCATTCAGGTTCATCGACCGTCCGGACGCACCGCAGCCAGAGGCCAAAATCATCCTCGTGAAGCTCTCACAGGCCCCTCCTGAAAAGATCGCCCCTGAGACGGTTCAGCCGGCAGCGACGCCAGCGCCATCATCGTCCGTCGCTACCGATATCCAAGTCACCCAGAGCAGCACTGCTGCAACACCTGCCTCAGAGCGCCAGCCCATCTCCATGACGGCACCCCCTGCACCAACCGCAGAAGAGTGGGCCTTCGCTGCCAAGTACACGCTCAAGAACAGCAAGGGCTACCGCTACACCTGGGGCCAACAGGTCCGCAGCATGATGGGCACAGCCTTCGAAGGTTCAGACCAGGGCGTGGTCCGATTCCGGGTTGAAATTGCTCCCAATGGATCCATGGCCAAGCTGGAGACGTTGTGGACCACATCCGCATCTGCCGAACAGCTAGCTCGCGAGGCCATCGGGAGCATGCCGCCTTTGCCACCGACTCCTACTGGCAAGCCGTTGATCTTTGAGAAGACAATCTCGTTCTCACCCTTCGTGTCGGATATTCCGCCAATCTACAGGGACGACTGCCTCCCTGACCCGCCAACGTTCCTCAACCGGTTTGCGTGGGGTGGACAGGGTCAGCCAGTTCATGCCGATGCGACAGCTAAAGAGAGCCCAGACCCTCTCCCCCTGAAGGAATGCCTCAAGCTACTGCCCCAGGACTCCATAGAGGCCGAGGCCGCTCGCGATCAGCAGCAGTTGAATCGGTGGGGATCGAGCAACCTAGGGCGCTAGACATGGTCGCTCGTCAATGCAGGGTGACGTCTCCCCCCTTATCCGGTCAGTTCTAAACTGGAGTCACAGCACCGCTTCAAGCGAATTGCAGTTCGATCTTGCCGGCGCGGCGCCGCACCGGACCGACCACGATCTTCACGTCGTGGCCCAACCTGGCCACCAGCTCCAGCAGCTTGGCTTCGCTGACGCCGCGGAACTGGCCGCGCGTGATGCGCGAGATCTTGGACTGATCAATGCCCAGCAACGTCGCCGCATCCTCTTGCGTCAGGCGGCGCGCCTTGATCGCACGGGCAATCTCGCCGGCGAGCTGGGACTTGCGCTGCATCTCGGCCGCGTCGGTGTAACCCAGGTCGGCATAGACGTTGGTACTGCCTGCTTCGATGGTGATGCTTGTGTGTTCATTCATTTGCGTGCTCCTTGCTGTGCCTGCCAAACCTCGAAATCCTGCTTCGCGGCCTTCAGACGGGTGTTGATCAAATCCAAGTCCGGCTTGGGCGTGGCGATGCCGCTTTTGGACTTCTTCTGGAAGCAGTGCAGGACATATACCCAGCCAGCGAACTTGACGGTGTAGACGGCCCGGTAGGTGTCGCCCTGGTGGTCCTCGACCACCTCCAGCACGCCGGCCGAACCGAAACCCGTCATCACCTTTGCATCCTGGTGCTTGCCGCCGGCCTGCGCCAGGTCGATGGCATGGCCAAAAACGTCTTTGACATCCTCCGGCATCGCATCGAGGTCGCGCTTGGCGGAACTGACCCATTTCACGGGCTTGCGGGTTTGCTTCGACATCGCCTCGATTATGCCTATTTAGACATATTTCCGTCAACCCACGTCGCCAGGCTGGGGGCCGCAGGGCTGATTTTTTCGCTAACGTCTACAAGGGCCGATCTACGCCCACGCATACCAGGGCGCAGGCCGGATCAGCGCAAAACTGGCGTCACATTGGATAATCTCCCATTACCCAATGTGAGATGTAGATAACCCCTCAATTCATGAGGTCCTAAAATAGTATGTAATATCATGGTACATACCGTAGTACGAAAAAAGAGGTTAAGCCATGGCCAGAGCCGGGATCTACAAATCTGAAGTGCTGCGCGCACGCGATAAATTGCGGGCCACGGGGCGCAACCCGTCCATCGATGCGGTGCGCGAAGAGCTGGGTACCGGCTCCAAGAGCACAATCCATCGCTACCTGAAGGAGATCGAGGAAGAGGAAGGTGGGGCCACCGGCACCCGAGTAGCCATCAGCGAGGCGATCCAGGATCTGGTGGGCCGCCTGGCCGAGCGCGTCAACGAGGAAGCGGAGGAGCGGGTCACTGCGGCGCAGGCCCGGCACGCCGAGCAGCTCGCGCAGCACGAGCAAGTCGCCGCGGCCCTGAAAACCGAAGCGCAGTCCACCCGCCAGCAACTGGAGCACACCCAGCGCTCCTTGGCCGAGGAAAAGACCGCTCACGGCAAAACCAGCGAAGCGCTGAGCCACAAGACCCTGGAATGCACGCAGCTCACGCAGCAGGTGGTCGACCTGCAGGAGCGGCTCGCGGCCGAAGAACGCCATCGCCAATCCCTGGAAGAAAAGCACCAACATGCGCGCCAGGCGCTGGAGCATTTCCGGCAATCCAGCAAGGAGCAGCGCGACCAGGACCAGCGCAAGCAGGAGCAGCAGGTGCAGTACCTGCAGGCCGAGGTGCGCACCGTGAACGAGACCTTGACTACCAAGCAGCAGGAAGGCGTGCACGCCCTTCAGGATAACGCGCGCCTGCTGGGCGATCTGTCGCGTGCCCAGGGTGATTTGCATCAGGTCAGGGAAGAGGCGCGGGGCCTGCGGCCGCTAAAGGATGAACTGGGGTTTGCGCAAAGGCGTATAGAGGAGTTGGGTCGGCGCCTGGTGGAGCAGGATGCAGCGGTCCAGCAGCTCAGCACTTCGAATGAGCAGTTGCAGGCCAAGGTCGACGAGTTGCTCACCGCGAAGCAGCAGCTGGAACTGGCGCTGGCGACGGCCAGGTCCAGCGTCACCGCGCAAGAGCAGGTCGTGGCCAGCATGCTGGAGCGGCTGACTGCGATGCCGGTCGAGCCCGATTTGGCTACTGTGAAGGATGTCGAAGTGGGCGGGAGGAAAATGACAAAAAATCCCACCGTGACAGGGACTTAGGTCTGTTTCTGCTGAGTTTTACATGAATCCCTGCCGACCCTCATGAAGGGCATCAACGCGAGTTCGCGGCGCATCGTCGACATCATCGGCACCATCGACGGCATCGCTTTCCAGACCAACATCCTGGCGCTCAACGCCGCTGTTGAAGCGGCACGAGCTGGTGAGCAGGGCCGCGGGTTCGCCGTGGTGGCGGGCGAGGTGCGCAACCTCGCACAGCGCAGCGCCGAAGCAGCCAAGGAAATCAAGGGGCTCATCACCGCCAGCGTCACCCAGGTTGAACAGGGTTCAATGCTGGCCGACAAGGCGGGCACGACGATGCAGGAGGTGGTCAACTCCATCCGCTCTGTCTCGGATCTCGTGGGCGAGATCAGCTCGGCCAGCGTCGAGCAGAGTTCCGGGGTCTCGCAGGTCGGCCATGCGGTGAGCCAGATGGACCAGGCTACGCAGCAAAACGCGTCGCTGGTCGAGGAAAGTGCAGCTGCAGCGGCCAGTCTCAAGAGCCAGGCGGAAGAACTTGTGGAAACGGTGGCGGTGTTCAAGCTGTCAGGCGACCCGGCTGCAAGATGTGTCTCCGCCAATCTGAACGGGTGAGCTCCCCCGAATGGGCGATGTGACGGGGGTGGCTTCGGGCGGTGTTGTTTTTGTTGGTTGAGGTCGTGAAAGCTTCAGTGATGAGGAGTGAGACCCGAGTGTGACCTTGCCTCGATTTCACGTACAGCAAGAAGTTGATAACTTCAAAGGTACGGAGAATCGAGATGAAAGAAGGCAAGCTGCCCAAAAGGCAGTACACACAGGAATTCAAGGCCGAGGCTGTCAGGCTGGCGGCGTCGGTTGGCGGGCACGAGGCCGCACGTCGCCTTGGCGTGCCGGTGGCCACTCTGGGCAATTGGTCCAGACGGGGCATTGCAGCAACCGGCGTCGGCGGCGCGGTAGTGTCGCCCAGTGAGGCACCCACGCGGCGCCCGGTGAGCGAATTGGAAGCGGAGAACAGCCGCCTGCGCAGAGAACTGGCCGACGCGAAGCTGGATGTGGAAATCCTTCGAAAAGCGACGGCGTACTTCGCCAGGGGGTCGCGATGAAGTACGCCTGGATCGACGTAAGCGGCCGGCCATCCCACCTTGGCTAGGCATCGGTGTGGGATGCCGCTAGATTGGCTATCGGAGGTTCAGGATGCGCCGGGCACCGCTGAGCACTATCAGCGCAATGACTGCGCCAATCACGAGGTCAGGGTACGAGGAGCCCGTCCAAGCGACCAAAACACCAGCGACTATCACCCCCGCGTTTGCGATCACATCATTCGCAGAAAAAATGTAGCTTGCCGTCATGTGGGCGCCCCGATCCCGCTTCTTGGCGATCAGCACCAGGCAGGTGACGTTGGCGATCAATGCGACCAGCCCGATACTCATCATGAGCATGGACGCCGGCTCACTTCCCACAACTGCCCGCCGAACGACCTCCAAAAGCGCGCCAAGCGCAAGCACGACTTGCAACCAACCAGCGATGTGCGCTGCCTTCATCTTCAAGGCGGCGGCGCGGCCCACCGCATAGAGCGCCAGTCCGTAGACCGCCGCATCGGCGAACATGTCAAGCGAGTCCGCTATGAGACCTGTGGACTGGGCGATCAGGCCAACGATCAACTCAAAGACAAACATCGCACCGTTGATAGCGAGCAGCAGCTTTAAGGTCCGAGCCTCAGAGGCATTCCCCTCTGCGTCTGGGGCCGTAGACTCGTCGCTTTGCACGCTGTCCAACACTTGCGCGCCGAGGTTGAGAGGGATGAGACGGCCCAGCAGCTCTTGCGTACTTCCCCCATGCTGCACGGTGAGTACACGGTCCTTCAGATCGAAGTCCAGTGCCGCAACAGCCGACGCATCGGCCAGCGCCATCCGAATGAGATTCTCCTCCGACGGGCAATCCATCTTCGGCACGGAGAAACGCGTCTTCCACTGCCCGCCTTCGGTGCGCCTCTCGCTTGTCAGCAGAACCGCACCCAAGTTCAGGGGCGTCAGCTTCTGGGCGATCATGGCGGGCTCGCCCGAGTGCACCACCCGGAGCTGCCGATGGGCCAGATCGAAGGTCATCGGCCCAACCCCGGTCAGACCACCCAGCGCCATGCGAATGAGGTTCTCCTCGGAGGGGCAGTCCATTCCCGGAACTGAAAATGTGCTCTCCACGGAAGCAATGGCGCTTGGGGCCTCGTCGACCGTCTGCGAATTGCAACTGCTCGAGCAGCTAGGGGTCTCCTCGTTTTCAGTGCAATAAGTGACGGTACGCAAAGCTAGCACTGGCGCGGGGGTGGTCTGGGTAGACCGTTGATTTCATTGACTTTCCTGTTCGCTTTGTAAACGGGTATGGTGGCCTCCCACTTTTGAGGTTCACGATGCAGGGTTGGCACACAACGTTTTTGGGGATGCGTGGGCTCCCCCGCGATATCAGCGACTTCGAGATGAAGGCATTTTTCAC
>NZ_JBMDKH010000018.1:0-129887 GCF_057809615.1 Hydrogenophaga sp. FG152
CGTTGGCGATGTCCACGCCAGTACCGTCGCTCTTGACGCGAACCTTGACGTTGTAGTCCACCACGCGTTTGACGGGGACGATGACCTTCATGGGGCAGTCCTCCGTGTTCAGGCCAGGGCCAGGTACAGCGCCACCAGCGCGGCGGTGGCGACCACGCCCCACAGCCAGGGGCGGCGGGCGGCGGGCGTTTCGGTGGGCGCGGCGGAGGCCACCGCGACTTCGCTGGCGGCGGGCACGGGCGTTTCTACGGCGGCTTCGAAAGCCTTGAAGAAGTCCTCGGCCATCTTGGCGGCGGTGGCGTCCACGAGGCGCGAGCCCACCTGGGCGATCTTGCCGCCGACCTTGGCGTTGGCGGTGTAGTTCAGGCGCGTCTGGGACGCGCCTTCGGCGGTGAGCGTCACAGCCGCCGTGCCCTTGCCGAAGCCGGCCATGCCGCCCTGGCCCTCGAAACTCAGCGTGTAGCTGTGCGGCGGGTTCAGGTCGCTCAGGCGCACCAGCCCTTTGAATTTGGCATTGACGGGGCCGATCTTCAGCGCCAGCGCGGCGGTGAAGGTGTCATCGGCCGTGCGTTCCAGCGATTCGCAGCCAGGGATGCATTGCTTGAGCACTGCGGGGTCATTCAGTGCTTTCCAGGTGGTGTCCACCGACGCCTGAATGGTGCGTTCGCCGTTGAGTTCCATGTGATTCTCGAAATGTGAAAGGGGTGTCGTGCAGGGTGGCGCTCAGCCCAGGACCACCTGGCGTTTGATCAGGTCGGCGATCTGCGCGTCGTCGTAGCCGGTTTCGCGCAGCACGTCCTGGCTGTGCTCGCCCAGCGTGGGCGCCAGCGAGCGCACCGATGCGGGTGTGGCCGAGAACTTGGTCGTCGGCCGCACCGTGACGATCTTGCCCTCCGTGGCATGTTCCGTGGGTTGAAACAGGCCGATGGCGGCGAGTTGCGGGTGCTGCGGCAGGTCGTCGAGCCGGTAGATTTTCGTCGCCGGGATGTCCAGCCGCGCGCACAGGTCGAGCCAGTATGCCGTGGTCTGGTGGCGGGTGAACCGGGACAGCTCGTCGTACATGCCCAGGGTGCCGTTGCTCTTGGCACCGTATTTCTCGGCCAGCTCGGGAACGCCGAGCGCCTCGAACAAGGCACGGCGATGCGACACGGTGTAGGCAAGGATGGCGATGTGGCCGTCCGAGGTGGCCACCGGGGTGCGCGAGCCGCTGCCCAGCAGGCGGGCGTAGCCGGCGGCACCGGCCGGCGGATCGAAGGCGAGGCCGCCCAGGTGCTCGGCGAGCATGAAGGACACCAGCGTTTCGAACATCGGCACCTCGACATACTGTCCCTGGCCCGTCCTGGCCTGGCAGTACAGCGCGGCCAGGACGGCGTTGGCCAGGGCCAGGCCGGCGGTCTTGTCGGCGATCAGGGTGCGCACATAGCTCGGCGTTTCGCCTTCGCCCGCCGTGAGGCCCACCAGGCCGCAGGCGGCCTGGATGGTGTCGTCGAACGCGGGCTTGTCGCGGTCGGGGCCGTCCTGGTCGAAACCGGTGGCCACGCAGTAGACCAGGCGCGGGTTGATCTTCGACAGCGCTTCGTAGCCGAGGCCCAGGCGCTCGATCGCCTTGACGCGCATGTTGTGCACCACGACGTCGACGTCCTTGACCAGGCGGCGCACCACCTCCACGCCCTCAGGGGTCTTGAGGTCGACCACCAGCGAGCGCTTGTTGCGGTTGATGTTCAGGAAGATCGAGCTCATGCCGCCGTTGCGCGTGCCGTTGCCGCGCATGACATCGCCTTCGCGGGATTCGATCTTGATCACGTCCGCGCCGTAGTCGCCCAGCACCTGCGTGCAGATCGGGCCGAGCACCACGGCGGTGAGGTCGAGGACGCGGACGCCTTGCAGGGGTCCGGAGGGAGCGGGAGTCTTCGGTGCGGTCATTCAGTCTGCCTTGATGTTTCCACGGCGCGCGGCTTCGGTGTATTTCGCCAGGTCGCGCTTGACCAGCGCGGCGGTCTGCTGTGCGGTGATGCCGGAAGGGCTGATGCCCATCTTTTCCATCTTCTGCTGGATCTCGTCGCTCGCCACGATGGCGGCGATCTCGCGCTGCAGGCGGTCCACGATCGGCTTGGGCGTGCCTTTGCGGGCGAACAGACCCACGAACACGTCCACATCGAAGCCGGGCAGGCCGGATTCGGCCAGGGTGGGCACGTCCGGCAGGTTCTTCGAGCGCTGGGCGGAGGTGATGGCGATCGGGCGGATGCGTCTGGATTCGATCAGCGGGAGCGTGGGTGCGATGTCGGCGATGAGCATGTCGATCTCGCCGCCCAGGATCGCGGTGACCGCCGGTGCGGTGCCCCGGTAGGCGACGTAGGTGGTGGAGATGCCGGCCTGCTGGTTGAGCAGCTCGCCGGTGAGCTGGAACAGCACGCCCGCGCCGCCGCTGTTGAGGCCGCCGGGTGTGGCCTTGGCCCGCTCGATCAGTTCCCGCGTGTTGGTCACGGGCAGGTCCGGCTTGGTGCTGAACACGATCGGGTAGGTGCCCAGCACCGTGATCGGGTCGTAGTCGTTGATCGGGTGGTAGGGCAGTTCCGATTGCACCGCGGGGTTGATCGTCATGGCGCCGCTGGCGCCGATGAGCAGCGTGTAGCCGTCGGCCGGGGCGTTCTTCACCGCCATGTTGGCGATCGTGCCGCTGGCGCCGGGCTTGTTGTCCACCGTCACGGGCTGGCCCAGGCGCTGCGACAGCGGCGCGGCGATCATGCGCGCCAGGATGTCGGTGCCGCCGCCGGGCGCGAAGCCCACGACGAACTTGATGGGCTGCTTCGGGTAGTCGGCCTGGGCTTGAGCGGGCGCAGCGGCAGCGAACATGGCGAGGCCGGCCAGGAGGAGGGGGCTGAACGTCTTCATGAGGAGGGCTTCGGAGTTGGGGTTACTGAGGGGAAGCGACACGCACGTCGGGATGGACCACGTCGCCGCGGTCGACGATCTGCACGCCGTCGAGCCACAGGCTGCACTGGCGCATCGGCAGGTCCATGTGGCAGGCGGTGTCGTTGGTGCCGCCGAGTTCGAGGTTGGGGCCGGTGGAGAACAGCACGTTGCCGTAGAAGGACAGGGCGTTCATCACGTGCTCGTCGGGCAGGTGGCGCGTGGTGGAGAACTGGTACCAGCGGGCGCGCTCGTTCAGGCCCCAGCCGATGTGCGAGATCGCGTAGGCGCGCGGGTCGTTGAAGCTCTCCATGTAGCTGCGGATGAGCTGCGCGTCCAGGCCGTCGCCCGCGATGTCGACGATCATGCCCTTCTCGACCTGGAGGACCACGCGCGACTGCACGTACTGCTTGAACGCGCAGAGGATGTCGCCGGGTTGCAGCACCACGGTGCCGTCGATCTCGCCGTCGTTGCCCTGCGTGAAGGCAAAGCCGGAGGGCAGGTGGTCCCAGCGGCCGGGCTCGTCGGTGTAGCCGTACTCGGACATCACGGGGTATTGCCCCAGCTTGTAGCGGATGTCGGTGCCGGCGTCGGAGGTGAAGCGCAGCTCCCTGGCCTGTTCCAGCATGGCCTTGGCGCGCTCGACGCGGCGGCGCAGGTCCTCGGTGGGGAACATGGCCTTGATGACATGCAGCGGCTCCATCACGCGCAGGATGCGAACGCCCGCCGCCTGGATCTCGTTCTGCTCCCTGGAGAACAGCAGGCCCAGCATGTCGATCACCATGTCGGCGGATTTGAGGGTGCGCATCGCCAGCTCGTTGCCGACGATGGGGTGGCGGCCCTGCACGCCCACGGCGTTGGCCTGGTCGCGGGCGACGTTGAGGTTGAAGGTGGTGGCACCCAGGCGCCTGGCCGCGACCATGAACGCGTGCGCGCACTCGGCGCGCTCGTCGCCGGCGCTCAGCACCACCATCGTCTGGCCCGGCCCCACCTTGCAGAGTTTGAGCTCCTCGGTGAGCACGTTCAGCATGTCGGCGTCGATCTTCATGGGTTCTTTCCTTGCTTGCTCTTACGGTTGTGCCGGCGGGTTCAATGCCCGTGCCAGGCATTCGCGAAAACCGGCGAAGTCATCCACCTGCAGCTGGTGGCCGGCCGACATCAGCCGATCCACCTGCAGGCCGGGCAGGCGCTTGCGCATGTCCTGCACGTCCTGCTTGGAGACCACATTGCCCTGGCCCGCGCAGATCAGGTGGGTGGGAACGGTCATGCAGGCCAGGTCGGCCAGCATGTCCTGCTGGTGAAAGTCGTCGTAGGTGACGTAGACCGCGCGCTCGTCGCAGGTGGCCAGCCACTGTGCGCGCAGCACCAGCAGTTCTTCGGGCCAGGCCGCCTGGCCCGGGCGGCGCAGCAGCGCTTCGGCCTCGCCCCGGTGTGCGGCGCGCACCATGGCCAGCGTGCGGTCCATCGGAATGGGGTAGGGGCGGCGGCCCGGGCCGCTGGTGGGCGGGTCCAGCAGCACGGCGCGCTGCGCCGCATGGCCGGGCGCGCGCAGCGCGCGCAGTGCAATGCGCGCGCCCATCGAATGACCGACCAGCGTGTAAGGACCGAGGCCGAGGGCCTGTGCGAAGGCCAGCACGTCCTGCGCGCAGGCGTCGACGCCGTAGTCCAGGTGGGCGCCCGATTCGGACAGGCCGCGGCCGCGCACGTCCAGGATGTGGCAGTCGTGCGTCTCGCCGAGCCAGCGGCCGACGTGGTCCCACAAGGCCGCAGGGCTGACGATGCCCGGCACGATCACCACCACCGGCCCCCGTCCCCCGTAGCGCAGGTAGTGCTGGCGGATGCCGTTGGCCCGGACGTGCTGGCCGTGCAGGTAGGTCACGCCGACGCTCCCTCGGCGTTGCGCGCTTCGCGCATCGTGGCGGCCAGGCGGTCGAGCGACATCGGCAGTCGCGTGACCGAGACCGACAGGCCCGAGAGCGCGTTGCTGACCGCGTTGGACAGCGCGGCGCCGGTGCCGATGATGCCGCCTTCGCCCGCGCCTTTGACCCCCAGCGGGTTGGAGGGCGAGGGGCTCAGTTCCAGCGTGAGCGCGTCGACATGCTCGAAGTCGGTGGCCACGGGCAGCAGGTAGTCGGCGAAGGTGCCCGTGATCAGCTGGCCGTCTTCGTCGTAGATGAACTCGTCCAGGAAGGTGCCGCCCAGGCCTTGCACGGCGGCGCCCACGGTCTGGCCATGCACGATCAGCGGGTTGAGCATGCGGCCGACGTCCTCGACGCAGAGGAACTTTTCGACCTTCACCTGGGCGGTCTTGGGGTCCACGCTCACGTGCGCCAGCTGCAGGCCGAACGTGAAGGTGAGCTTGTCGTTCTCGAACGAGGTTTCCACGCTGACCGGGCCGCGCTCGTGCGGGCCGCACACCGGCAGGCCGGCGGCCAGGGCCACCGGCGTGGCGATCACGGCGCCGTCGATCTCCCGCACCACCCGGCCTTCGCGCCAGGCCAGGCCTTGCGGACCCGCCAGGCCGTTGAGCGAAGCGGCGCGCTCCAGCAGCACCCGTTGCATCGCCTGGCCGACCTTGAGCACCGCGCTGCCGCCCATCACCGCCGAACGCGAGTGGTAGGCGCCGAAGCCCTGCTTGAGGTAGGTGGTGCTGCCGTGGTGCACGCGGATGCTGTCGTAGGGCACGCCCAGCGCGTCGGCCAGCACCTGCGCCATCACGGTTTCATGACCCTGCCCTGCGCTGGAGGAGCCGACGAAGAGGTCGAAGCTGCCGTCCGCACGCAGTTCCAGGCGGGCGTGTTCGCCCGGGCCGCCGCCGGTGGATTCGGTGAAACACGCCAGGCCCACGCCGTGCAGTCGGCCGTCGATGAGCTGGCCGTTGCGGGCCTGGAGGGCGTCATAGCCGAAGTGCGCCAGACCGCGCTCGAACACCGTCGGGTAGTCGCCGCTGTCGTAGACCGTGGTGGGCTGGCCGGGCACGAGCGGGCCGGCGTCGTAAGGCATCTGCGCGGCGGTGATGAGGTTCCTGCGCCGGAACTCCACCGGGTCGATGCCCATCTCCTTGGCCGCGATGTCGATCAGGCGCTCGCGGAAGAAGCAGGATTCGTAGCGACCCGGCCCCCGGTAGGTGCCGGCGGGTGTCTTGTTGGTGATGACCGCGCGCACGTCGAAACCCAGGTTCGGGATCGCGTAGGCGCCTTGCAGGAACTGGGTGCCCTTGCCGGCCATCACGCCCGAGTTGGTGCGCACGTAGGCGCCGAGGTCGCTCAGCACCTGGCCGCGCAGGCCCTGGATGAGACCGTCGCGGTCCACCGCGATCTCCAGCTCGCAATGCATTTCGCGCGAGTGGTTCATGGCCATCAGGTTCTCGCGCCGGTCCTCGATCCACTTCACCGGCCGGCACAGCAGCCTGGCGGCGAACGGCACCAGGAAGTCTTCGGGGTAGAAGTCGCCGCGCACGCCGAAGCTGCCGCCGACATCGACCTCGATCATGTCGATCGCGGACGGCGGCAGGTCCAGCATGCCGGCCAGGATGCCGCGGTTGGCGAAGGGCACCTTGCCGGCGCCCCACACGTTCAGGTGCCCGGCGGCGGCGTCCCATTCGGCCACCAGCCCGCGCGTCTCCAGCGGCACGGCGCTGTGGCGGTGCACGTAGAAGCGCTCCTTGCGGGTGTAGTGCGCGCCGCGGAAGGCGGCGTCCACATCGCCGCGGCCCACGTGGTAGGCGCTGGCGATGTTGCTGCCCTGCGCGGCGTGGATCAGCACCGCGTTCTGCGCGGCGGCGTGGGCATCGACCGCCGCTTCCAGGCCGTCGTAGTCCACATGGATCAGCTCGGCCGCGTCTTCGGCGATGTAGCGGCTTTCCGCGATCACCATCGCCACCGGCTCGCCGACATAGCGCACGATGTCCTCGGCCAGGGGGCGCTGCAGGAAGTTCTCCATGCCGGGCAGCGGGCAGGTGCGCTGCGGAATGGGCCTGGCCCACGGCGCGATGTCGGCGAAGGTGATCACTTCTACGACGCCGGGCAGTTCCAGCGCGGCGCTGGCGTCGATGCCGAGCACCCGGGCATGGCCCATCGGGCTGCGCACCACCACGGCGTGCAGCATGCCCGGGCGCTTGATGTCGTCGACAAAGCGGCCCTGCCCGGTCAGCAGGCGCAGGTCTTCGTTGCGCTCCTGGGCGCGTCCGATCATGGCGTCGCTCACGGCCGGCCTCCGGCTTTCTGCGCCTGGCGCGCTTCGGCGGTGGCGACGATGGCGTCGACGATGGGGATGTAGCCGGTGCAGCGGCAGATGTTGCCGGAGATCGCCTCGCACGCCTCCTCGCGCGTGGGGCAGGGTGTGCGCTCCAGGAAGGCGTGCGCGGTGGTCAGCATGCCCGGGGTGCAGAAGCCGCACTGCAGCGCGTGGTGGCGCCGGAAGCTGGCTTGCAGATCGGTGAGTTCACCGGGCCGGGACAGGCCCTCGACGGTGCCGACGTCGCGGCCGTCGGCCTGCACGGCAAACATCAGGCAGGCGCGCACCGGTTCCTGGTCGAGCAGCACCGTGCAGGCGCCGCAGACCCCGTGCTCGCAGCCCAGGTGGGTGCCGGTGAGGTCGAGTTCGTCGCGCAGAAAGTCGGCCAGCGTCAGGCGGGGCTCGACGTCGCGTTCGACCGCCTGGCCGTTGACGCGCAATTGGATTCGGATGGCTTCGGTCATGGGGATGTTCTCCGTGTCGGCGTTCAGGACGCCAGCGCCTGGCGCAGGACGCGCGCCATGAGCGTCTGCACCAGTTCGAGCCGGTACTCGGCCGACGCGTGGTGATCGCTCATGGGGTCCACCGCGGCGCGCGCGGCATCGGCCACCGCCTCGATGGCGGCGTCGGTGACGACGCGGCCTGCGAGCAAGCCGGGCGCGGCTTCGATGACCAGGGGTCGGGATGTGGCGGCGAACACCACGCATCGCGCCTGGGTACAGCGGCTGCCCGCGTCGAGATCGAGTGTGCAGAGCGCGCCGGTGATCGCGAAGTCGCCCCGGCGGCGCGAGACTTCTTCAAAGCCCCAGCGGCGTTGCGAGGGCCAGGCGGGAAACTCCACCGCTTCGATCAGTTCGCCCGGTTGCAGGTCGGTGGTGTAGACGTCCTGCGTGAAGTCCACCGCCTTGACGCGGCGGCACCCCTGCGTGCTGGCGATGACGATGGTGGCGTCCAGCGCGATGCAGACCGCCTGCCATTCGGCCGCCGGGTCGGCGTGCGCGAGGCTGCCGCCGATGGTGCCCCGATTGCGGATCTGCGCGTGCGCGACAAAGCGCATCACCTCGGGAATGAGCGGCATGCGGCGCTGGAGCAGTTCGCTGCGCTCGAACGCCGCGTGCGGCGTCATGGCGCCGGCCTGGATGCCGCCGCCCGGCAGCTCGCGGATCCCGCGCAGGCTCTCGATGCGGCCCAGGTCGATCAGCACCTCGGGCGTGGCCAGGCGCATGTTCATGGCCGGCACCAGGCTCTGACCACCGGCGATGACCTTGGCACCGTCCCCCAGATCGGCCAGTCGGCGCAGGGCCTCGTCCAGTGTCGAGGGGGCTTCGTATTGGAATCTTGGGGGCTTCATGGATCTCTCGGACGTGGGAGGGTCGTCGGCCTAGAGCGGCACGTTGACGGCGTCGTAGGTGAACAACCACTCGTAGCGCTCGCGGATGCGGGCGGGGTCCCATTCGATGGAGGTGTAGTTGTCCGCCTGCACGGGGTCCAGCAACTGTTCGTTGTGGAAGCGCTTGAGGTTTTCGGACGACTTGTTGACGATTTGCGTGGTGCGTTCGATGCGGGCGTGATCGTAGCGCAGCAGGGCTGCCGCAGGATCGTCGGCGCCGGCCTGCAGGGCGCGGGCCAGCACCATGCCGTCTTCGATCGCCATGTTGGCGCCTTGCGCCAGGTAGGGCAGGGTCGAGTGGCAGGCATCGCCCAGCAGCGTGACGCGGCCGTGGCTCCAGCGCGTCAGGGTGGGGTGCAGGAACAGCGCCCATTTGAAATGGTGCTCGATGTTCTCGACCATCAGTTGCACGTCCGGGTGCCAGCCGACGTAGTCGGCCTTGCATTCTTCGAGCGTGCCGGCTTCGGTCCAGGACTCGACCTGCCAGCCGTCGCGTTCGACGTGGCCGACGAAGTTCAGCAACTGGCCGCCGCGCACCGGGTAGGTGATGGTGTGGCCGTGGGGGCCGATCCAGTTGACGCCGACCGGGCGGCGCAGGTGTTCGGGCAGGCGATCCATCGGGATCAGGCCGCGCCAGGCCATGCCGCCGGTGAACTGGGGCTTGTGCTCGCCCACGAGCTGGCGGCGCACGCGCGAGTGCAGGCCGTCGGCACCCACCAGCACGTCGCCGCGCACGGTCTGTCCGTTCTTGAGCTGGAGTTCCACTTCGTCACCCACTTCGCGGAAGCCCACGCCTTGCGAGTCCACGTGCACGGCGTCGGGCTTGAGGGCTCGCACGGCATCCAGCAGCATCTGGTGCAGGTCGGCGCGGTGCATCAGGTAGTAGGGCGCGCCGTAGCGTTCGATCGATTCGGCCCCCAGGTTCAGCAGCGGGATCGTCTTGCCGCTGGACCAGATGCGCACTTCCTTGGACGAGGACTCCACGCCCCACTTCACCAGTGCTTCGTTCAGGCCCAGCGCCTGGAGCACGCGCACGCCGTTCGGGCCGAGCTGCACGCCCGCGCCGATCTCCATGAGTTCCTGCGCCTGCTCGAACACCTCGACGTCCATGCCCCGCTGCAGCAGGGCCAGGGCCGCCGTCAGGCCGCCGATGCCGCCGCCGGACACCACCACTTTCAATTTCTTGCTCACGTTCAAGTTCCTTGGGAAGCCTTGGGATCGGCGTCGGCCTGGCGAAGCAGCTCAAGGGCTTCGCTCACGGGCATGACGTCGGCGTATTTGCTGTTCATGTCGAACAGGTTGACGGCGTGGGAGGTCTGGGAGCGGTCGAACACCGCTTCCATCGGGACCACCACGCGGAAACCCAGCGACGTGGCGTCCACCACCGTGGCGCGCACGCAGCCGCTGGTGGTGGTGCCGGTGACGAACACCGTGGAGATGCCGTTGTCCACCAGGTAGCTCACCAGCGGCGTGCCGAAAAACGCGCTCGGGTGCTGCTTGGGCAAGAGGATGTCGCCTTCGACCGGCGCCACTTCTTCCACGAAGTCGTAGCCGCGCAGTGGAATGGTCATGACCGCCGGGGCCTTGTCGGCCCAGCGGCCGCCGTCGTAGGCCTTCTTGGGAGCGACGTGCGGAAACATCACCGGCAGACCGGCGGCGCGAAACGCCTCGATCAGGGCGCGGATGTGCGGCACCGCGTTCCAGCCGTGTTCTCCGCAGCTGGTCGGGTACTCCTTGATGGCTTCCTGGATCGGCAGCGGCTGGCTGCTGACCGAGCGGTACTGCACGTCGATCACCAGCAGGGCGGCCTTGCCCGGCTTCTGCGACTGGCTCCCGAACCCGATCGAGTTGTAGAGCGCCAGCTCGTCGGCGGGGATCACGCTGTGCCAGGGAGGCGTGGGTGCCTCAGGCGCTTTGGAAAAGGTCATGGAAAGATCGGCATTGTTTCTGTTTGAAGGAATATAGTTCTATCAAACAGAATTTACAAGTCAAAAAAGCCTTTTATGTTGCTTTATAGATACATATATTGACTTTAAAGTTCTGTTTGTTAGCATCAAGTTCTGTTCAACGAAATCCGTCGAAAGTTGGCAACGTTCCCGGACCTTGCGACTTTGGCGTTTTGCAATGCCTGAATTCAGTTTTGAGCCCGTGGAGTTGCCGCCAACGGCGCCGGCCTTGAGGGAGCGTGTCAGGCGGTTCCTCGCGTTGGAGCGCTCGCGCAACACCTTTGATCCCGTCCGCAACACCTGGACCTCGTTCAATGCGGCATTCAGCCGCCGTTGCGGTGAAGAGGGTTTGATCGGGCTGGTGTTTCCCCGTGAGTACGGCGGCCAGGGCATGTCGAACCTGGAGCGCTATGTCGTGATGGAGGAGCTGATCGCGGGCGGGGCGCCGGTGGGGGCCCACTGGATCGCGGACCGCCAGAGCGGGATGCAAATTCTGCGCCACGGCACCGAGCACGCGCGCCGCACGATCATCCCGCGCATCGTGACCGGGCAGTGCTACTTCGCCATCGGCATGAGCGAGCCCGATTCCGGTTCCGATCTGGCGGCGGTGCGGACCCGCGCCGTGCGGGTGGAGGGTGGCTGGCGCATCACCGGCACCAAGGTCTGGACGAGCAACGCCCACCGCGCGCACTACCTGATCGCACTGGTGCGCACCGCGCCCAAGACGGAAGCGCGCCATGAGGGCATGACGCAGTTCATCGTGGACATGTCCCAGCCGGGCGTGACCACGCGGCCGATCTACAACCTGTACGGCGGACACGACTTCAACGAGGTGGTGTTCGACGATCACTTCGTGCCCGACGAAATGGTGCTCGGCGAACCGGGCCAGGGCTGGCAGCTGGTCACCGGTGAGCTGGCCTACGAGCGCTCCGCGCCGGACCGTTTCATGAGCGTGTATGCGGTGCTGCTGGAGACCATGCGCAAGCTGGGGCCGCAGCCCGAGGCGCACGCCGCCGTCGAAATGGGCCGTTTCGTGGCGCACCTGGCGGCGCTGCGCTTCATGTCCAACTCGATCGCGGGCAAGTTGCAGCGCGGCGAGCAGCCCATCGTGGAAGCCGCGCTGGTCAAGGACATCGGAACGACCTTCGAGCGCGAGATCCCCGAGGTGGCGCGCCGGCTGATCCCCGTCGAGTCCTCCATGGGGCGCGGCAACAGCTTCGAGGACATGCTGGGCGGCGCGATCCTGCGCGCGCCGGCCGCGACGATCCGCGGCGGCACACGAGAAATTCTGCGCGGGATGATCGCCCGCGGACTGGGTCTGCGATGAACGAGTTGCGTCAGGAACTGGGCAAGGGCCTCGCCCGTTTGAGCGAAGAGGCCTGCACGAACGAGGTGCTGGAAGCGGCCGAGCAGGGCGTGTGGCCCGAGGCGGTCTGGAGCGGTCTGGAAAACATCGGCCTGGTGGTGGCGGCGTTGCCCGAGGAGGCCGGCGGTGTCGGCCTGGAGCTCGCGGACCTGCTCTACATCGTCGCGCGCAGCGCATACCACGCCATGCCGGTGCCCCTGGTCGAGACCTTTCTCGCCGGGCGCGGCCTGGTGAGCGCCGGCATCGAGGTGCCGGAAGGCGCGCTGACGGTGGCGCCCGTGATGGACGACCGCCTCTCGCTGAGCCTGCAGGACGGCACCTGGACCGTGCGGGGCACCGCGCGCCGCGTGCCCTGGGGCCAGGTGTGCGGCCATGCCATGGTGGTGGCCGAACACGACGGCGCCGACCATGTGGCGCTGGTGTGCCTCACCCCGGACATGGTGACGGCCGACGACCGCAACGTCGCCGGCGAGCCCCGCGCGACGCTGACCTTCGACGGCGCCACCGTGGTGGACGCGCGGGCGGTCGCCGGGGCGCGCGAGCAACTGGAACTCGACGGGGCGCTGTTCCGTTCGGTGCAGATGACCGGGGCGTTGGAGCGTGCACTGGAACTGTCTCTCCAGTACGCCGGCGAGCGCGTGCAGTTCGGGCGTCCGATCGGCAAGTTCCAGGCGGTGCAGCAGATGCTCGCGGTCATGGCCGGGCATGTGGCGGCGGCGAAGGCCGCGGCGGACTTCGCGGTGTTCGGCTGTGCCCAGGGGCTGAGCCTGTTCCCCGTGGCCATCGCCAAGGCCCGCACCGGTGAAGCGGCCGGCCTGAGCGCCGAGGTGGCGCACCAGGTGCACGGCGCCATGGGCATCACGCGCGAACACCGCCTGCACTTCTCGACCCGCCGGCTCTGGGCCTGGCGCGATGAATTCGGTGCGGAAGTGCTGTGGCAGCGCCGCCTGGGATCGCTGGTTGCGCAACAGGGACCCGATGCGCTGTGGCCCATGTTGACCGCCTTCGGCGAGTGACGATTTCTTTCAACCCCCTCCAACCACTTTGAGGACATTTCCATGAAAAACTGGTTCGCGCTCGCCTGCACGGCGGCCATGGTGATGGCGGCTCCGCACGCCGCCGCTCAGGCCACCGACTACCCCGGCACCAAGCCGGTCCGCATCGTCGTCCCCTCGGCCCCCGGCAGCGGTGGCGACAGCGCGGCCCGCTTCTTCGGCGAGCAGCTCGGCAAGCAGCTGGGCGGCAGTTTCGTGGTCGAGAACCGCTCCGGCGCGGGCGGCGTGATCGCCGCGAACACCACCAAGTCCGCACCCGCGGATGGCTACACCATCTTCATCGGCAGCAACACGCCGCTGGTGGTGACCCCGCTGGTGATGAAGAACGTGAGCTTCGACCCGATCAAGGACTTCACGCCCCTGTCGGGCACGACGCGCGGCGCGACCATGATCTCGGTGCAGCCGACCTCGTCCATCAAGACGCTGCAGGAACTCGTGGCCAAGGCGAAAGCCTCGCCCCAGCCGCTCAACGCCGGCGCGTTCACCTCCGGCTACCAGCTGGCGCTGGAGTGGTTCGCCCACATGGCCGGCATCAAGATCAACGTGGTGCCTTACCGCGACTCCGCGCAGATGTACACCGACGTCGCCGGCGGCCGCATCGATTTCGTGATCTCCGACGTGGTGGGCGGTTCCGCCGCCGTCCGCGGCAACCTGATCCGTCCGCTGGCGATGTCCGCCGAGAAGCGCCATCCCGACTACCCCAACGTGCCCACGGCGCGTGAGTCCGGCTACCCCGACTTCGTGAACTACGTGTGGTCGTCGTTCGTGGTGCGCGCCGAGACGCCCGCGCCGATCCGCAAGAAGCTGGCCGACGCGCTCGCCCGCATCATGGACACCGACCTGGCGCGCCAGTACGCGAAGAACAACAACACGGAACTGCTGGACCTCGGCCCGGAGGAGATGCGCAAGTTCCAGCTGGAAGAGTTCGAGCGCTTCAGCAAGGTGGCCAAGGCCGCGGGCATCACGCCGCAGTAAGGCGGCACCCCGGGAAGACCGTCTGCGAATGACCGCCACGTTCCCCGGCGCGCGCGCTCCCGACCGCACGCGCGCGCTCCAAGCCCAAGGCCTGCGCCTCCAGGTGTGCGAATGGGGGGCGCCCGACGCGCCACCCGTGCTGCTGGCGCATGGCATCGGTGACTTCGCGCGCAGCTTCGATCTGCTCGCGCCCGCCCTGGCCGACGCGGGCTGGCGCGCGGTGGCCTGGGACCAGCGCGGTCACGGCGACTCGGATCACGCCGACCTCTACAGCTGGCAGGCCGACGTGCGCGACCTGCTGGCCGTGGCCGACGATTGCGGCAGCGCGCCGTTGCCCGCCATCGGCCACAGCAAGGGGGGCTCCTTGCTGGCCTGGGCGGTGCAGGCGCTGCCGTGGCGCTTTTCCCAACTGGTGCTGCTCGACGGTCTGTCGTTCAACTCGCCCGGCGTGGCCGCGCAGGACCTGTGGCGCGGCCTGCTCACCGCCGAGGGTCTGCAACGCTGGATCGCGCGCCAGACCGAGCACCCGCCTCGCTATCAGGCCACGCGGGAGGCCCTTGTCGAGCAGCGCGCGAAGGCCAACCCCCGCCTGCCCGCGGCCTGGATCGACCGCCTGGTGGACCTCGGTGCCCGCCACACCCCAGAGGGCTGGCGCTGGAAGCACGACCCCCGCGCGGTCGCACCCCTGATCGGCCCGCATCCTTCCCAATGGATGCTGCGCCGCCTGGCCGGCATGTCGCCGGCGCTGCTGGCCATCGTCGGCGGCGTGCGCGAAAGCATGAGCTGGAAGGTCGATCTGTCCGAGATCGAACCCCATCTGCCACCCGGCGCGCAGGTGGAGAGATGGCCCGAGGCGGGCCATTTCGTGCACATCGAGGCGCCGCAGGCCACGGCGCAGCGCGTGCTTTCCTTTCTGAGGTCCGCATGATCCGTTGGCTCACCGTCGGCCGGTTGCGCCTGGCCCTGCACACCTTGCGCCTTGCTGCCGAGGCCGATGCGGCGGCACCGCTGCTGCTGTTGCACGGCCTGGGCGAACGCTCGCCCTCGCAGGTGCCGGCCGAGTACCGGGCCTGGCCGGGCGCGGTGCTGGCGCTGGACTTCACCGGGCACGGTGGCTCATCGATTCCCGTGGGTGGGGGCTACACCTGCGAGGCCCTGATGGTCGATGCGGTCACGGCGGTGAAGGCGGTGGGGCCCTGCACCCTGGTGGGCCGGGGCTTGGGCGCCTATGTCGCGCTCATGGCCACCGCCGTGTGCGCCGATCTCGTGCGAGGGACGGTGCTGCGCGACGGCCCGGGGCTCGCCGGGGGCGGCGACGGCAGCCTGAGCCCCTGGCTGCCCTCCGTGGCGGCGCCCTCGCGGTCCTCCCCGGACCCCCAGGCCCTGGCCGACCTCGCCACCGATGTGCGGCACCCCGCCGCCGCCGCGCGCTGGGCGCAGCTCGTGCGCGAAGCCTCGCCGCTGAATGCGCCGGTGCACTTCTGCCTGTCGGAGCGCCCGCTGTGGGCGCTCGTGGCGGCCGACGCGCTGGCACAGACCTTCACCCAGGTGCCGACCGCGCTCGCCGAGTGCGCGTCGGCCGCCGTTCCTGCCTGATGCACAAGGATCCTGACCGCCATGAGTTCGATGCCTTCACCCCTCCCCGCCGCGCCTGCAGCCGATGCCCGATCGGCGGCCTTGCAGCCCATTCTGGACATGGCGCGCCCGGTCGTGGCTCTGCTGCCCATCGACGCCGCTCCCGACGCGTTCCTTCTCGAACTCCAACGCCAGGCCGCCCCATGACGCTCACACAGATGTCCCTGGAAGAGGCCTGCGCCGCGCTGGCGGCGGGGCGCACCAGCTCCGTGGAGCTGCTCGACGCACTGCTGGCCGAGGCGCGCCGCCTGGACCCCGTGATCCATGCCGTCGCCGAATGGGACGAGGATGCGGCCCGCGCACAGGCCGCGCAGCGCGATCAGGAGCGCCAGCGCGGCCAGGTGCGCGGGCCGCTGCACGGCGTGCCGCTGGCGCACAAGGACCTGTTCTTCCGCCCCGGGCGCGCGCCGCTGTGCGGCTCGCGGGTGCCGGTGCCGGCCCAGGCCCGGCTCGCGGGCGTGCTGGCGCGCCTGGAGGGCGCGGGGGCCGTCGACCTGGGCAGCGTGCAGCTGTCCGAGTTCGCCTACAACCCCACGGGCCACAACTGGGCGCACGGGCATGTGCGCAACCCCTGGCATCTTGAGCACGTCACCGGTGGTTCTTCCAGCGGCTCGGCGGCGTCGGTGGCGGCCTGCTTCAACTTCGCTTCCATCGGCTCCGACACCGCCGCTTCGATCCGCGTGCCCGCCGCCTGCTGCGGTGTCACCGGACTCAAGCCCACCCATGGGCTGGTGGATGCGAGCGGCTGTGTTCCGCTGTCCTACTCGCTCGACACGCTGGGGCCGATCGCCCGCAGCGCCCGCGACTGCGGCCTGATGCTGGACGCCCTCGCCGGCACACAGACCCTGCGCGCCGCGAACGACCTGCCCGCCGGGCTTCGCGTGGGCGTGGCCACGCGCTACTTCGTCGACGACATCGACGCGGAGGTGGCCCGGGGGCTGGACGACGCGCTCGCGACCTTGCGCGAGCTGGGCGCGCGGGTCGTCCCGGTCGCACCGGCCGGCCTGCCGCAGGCCAACGCGAACGCCAGCGTGATCATCATGTCCGAGGCCACCTCCGCGCACCGGCCCCTGATGGCGCCGCACGCCGACCGCTACTCGCCCACCGTGCTGGAGCGCCTGGAGCAGGGTGCGCGGTTCAGCGCCGAGGACTACGTGGGCGCGCAGCGCTACCGCGCGCTCGCGCTGGCCGAGTTCAGCGACTCGGTGTTCGCGCAGGCCGATGTGCTGGTGGCCCCGGTCATGGCGATGCCGGTGCCGCGTCTGGACGACGTCGGCGCCGAGAGCGACCCGGCCATGAACCGCATCGCGCGCGACATGACGCGCCTGACGCGACCCATCAACTACCTCGGCCTGCCCGCCCTGTCCCTGCCGGTGGGGCGGGACCGCCGCGGCCTGCCCCTGGCCGTTCAGCTGATCGGCCGTCCCCACAGCGAAGCCTTGTTGATCCAGCTCGGTGCCGCCCTGCAGCGCATCACCGACTGGCACCTGCAACGCCCCCCCATCACCCTCAATGGCGCCACTCCTGGCGCAGGAAACCACCCCGCATGAACTTCGTCCGATACGAGCAGGTGCAGCAAGTCGCTGTGCTGAGCCTGAACAACCCGCCCGTCAATGCCCTGGCGCATGAACTGCGCCGCGACCTGGCCGCCGCTCTCGACCGCGCCCTGGTGGACGGCGCCGTGCAGGCCGTCGTGCTCACCGGCACCGACAAGGCCTTCTGCGCCGGCGCCGACCTTCCCGAGCTGGGCACGCCCAAGGCCGCGCAGGACCCCGACATCTTCACGCTCATCCGCGAGATCGAAGCCGCCCGCAAGCCGGTGGTGGCCGCCATCGCCGGCATCTGCATGGGGGGTGGCCTGGAAATCGCGCTCGCCTGCCACTACCGCGTGGCGCTGAGCGATGCGCAGATCTCGTTCCCCGAAATCAAGCTCGGCCTCATGCCGGGCGCGGGCGGCACGCAGCGGCTGCCGCGCCTGACCGGGCTGACCTGGGCGCTCAACCTCATGCTGTCCGGTGAGACCGTGCGCGCCGAGCGGCTCATGGAGACCGCGCTGTTCGACCGCGTGGTCGCCCGCGACCTGATCCGGCAAGCCTGCGAAGTCGCCATGGAAATCGTGGACGCGGGCGAAGCGCCCCGCCGCACCGCCGATCTGAGCGTGGACGAGCCCTACGCACAAAGCCTGCTGCAATTCGCGCGCAACACCGTGCGCCCGCGCCTCAAGGGCGGCAACGCGGCACCGCTGCGCGTGATCGACGCCCTGGCCGCGTCGGTGGACAAACCCTTGCAGGAGGGGTTGCGCCTGGAGCGCGAGGCCTTCGCCGCGCTGGAGCAGGCGCCGTACTCGCGCGCCATGCGCCACATCTTCCGCGCCGAGCGCCTGGCCGCCAAGGTGGCCGGCATCCCGGGCGACACGCGGGCGCGGGCGATCGAGCGCGTGGCCGTCATCGGTGCCGGCACCATGGGCGGCGGTATTGCCATGGCCTTCCTCAATGCGGACATTCCCGTGGTCCTGCTGGACCGCAGCGACGAGGACGTGGAGCGCGGCCTGGCCAACGTGCGCCGCAACTACGAAACCACCGTCCAGCGCGGTCGCCTGAGCGAAGACGCGATGGCGCAGCGCATGGCCCGGCTCAGCGGGGCAACGGCGTACGGCGCCATCGCCGACGCCGACCTGGTGATCGAAGCCGTGTTCGAGAACATGGCGGTAAAGGAAGACGTGTTCCGCAAGCTCGACGCGGTGATGAAGCCCGGTGCGATCCTGGCCACCAACACCTCGCGCCTGGACGTGGACCGCATCGCCGCCTTCACCCAGCGACCGGCCGACGTGCTGGGCATGCATTTCTTCAGCCCGGCCAACGTGATGAAGCTGCTGGAAGTGGTGCGCGGTGCCGCCACCGCCCCGGACGTGCTGCACACCGTGATGCAGCTGGCGCGGCGCATCGGCAAGGTGGCCGTGGTGTCGGGCGTGTGCGACGGCTTCATCGGCAACCGCATGATCACCTTCTACCTGGAGCAGAGCATGGTGCTGCTGGAGGAGGGCGCCTCGCCGCAGCAGATCGACCGGGCGCTGGAGACCTGGGGCATGGCCATGGGGCCGTTCCGCATGAGCGATCTCGCCGGGCTCGACATCGGCTACACCATCCGCCAGCGGCAGTACGCCGAAGACCCGGGCGCGCGCCGCAGCCCGATCGCGGACAAGGTGTTCGAGGCTGGCCGCCTGGGCCAGAAGAACGGCAAGGGTTGGTACAAGTACGTGCCGGGTCAGCGCTCCGCGCAGCCCGATCCTGAGGTCCAGGCGCTGATTGCGGCGCACTTCGCCGCCACGAACCGCACGCCGCGCGCGTTCAGCGACGAGGAGATCGTCGAGCGCTGCATCTATGCGCTGGTCAACGAAGGGGCTTACATCCTGCAGGAAGGCATTGCCGCGCGCGCCTCCGACATCGATCTGGTCTACCTGCACGGCTACGGATTCCCGCGCTGGCGCGGCGGCCCGATGATGGCCGCGCAGACGGTGGGCCTGCCCAGTGTGGTGCGCGCCATCCGGCGCATCCGCAGCCGGCCGGACTCGGCGTTCAAGGCGCCTGCGCCCCTGCTGCTGCAGCTGGCCGAACAGAACAAAGGCTTCGAGTGACGCGCTGCACGCACTCCCGGTCGACCCATTGATGCAAACGCGAAGGAATGAAGATGAATGAAGCGGTGATTGTTTCCACTGCACGCACCGGGCTGGCGAAGTCCTGGAAGGGGGCGTTCAACATGACCCACGGCGCCACCCTGGGAGGCCACGTGGTGCAGGCGGCGGTGCAGCGGGCGGGCATCGACCCCGGCGAGGTCGAGGACGTGTACTTCGGCTGCTCGCTGGGCGAAGGCACCACGGGCAGCAACGTGGCGCGCCAGATCGCGCTGCGCGCCGGCCTGCCGGTGACCGCCGCCGGCACCACCGTGACGCGATTCTGCGCCTCGGGCCTGGAAGCCGTGGCCAACGCGGCTCGGCGCGTGATCGTCGACCGCGTGCCGGTGATGGTGGCCGGCGGCATCGAGTCGATCTCCTGCGTGCAGAACGAACTCAACCAGCACATGCGCCTGGACCCCTGGCTGCTCAAGCACCGGCCCGATACGTACGTGAACATGCTGCAGACCGCCGAGAACGTGGCCAGGCGCTACAAGATCGACCGCGAGGTGCAGGACGCCTACGGCGCGCGCAGCCAGCAGCGCGCCGCCGCCGCCCAGGCCGCCGGGCTGTTCCGCGACGAGATCGTGCCGATGTCCGTGACCATGGGCGTGGAGAACAAGGCCAGCGGCCACATCGAGCGCCGGGACGTGACCATCGACCGCGACGAAGGCATTCGCGGCGACACCACGGCCGACAGCATCGCCAGGCTGCGCTCGGTGTTGCCCAACGGGGTGATCACCGCCGGCAACGCCAGCCAGTACTCCGACGGTGCGGCCGCCTGCGTCGTGATGGATGCCCGCCTTGCCGAGCAGCGCGGCATTCGCCCGCTGGGCATCTTCCGGGGCTACGCCGTGGCCGGTTGCGAGCCCGATGAAATGGGCATCGGTCCGGTGTTCGCGGTGCCTCGCCTGCTGGAGCGCACGGGTGTTCGCATGGAAGACATCGGCCTGTGGGAACTCAACGAGGCCTTTGCCGTCCAGGTGCTGTACTGCCGCGACAAGCTGGGCATTCCTGACGACCGCCTCAATGTCAATGGGGGCGCGATCGCCGTCGGGCATCCCTACGGCGTCACCGGCGTGCGCCTGGTCGGCCACGCGCTGATCGAAGGCCGCCGCCGCGGCGTGAAGTACGTCGTGGTGACGATGTGTGTGGGCGGCGGCCAGGGCGCCGCCGCGTTGTTCGAGGTGTGCTGACCATGGTGACCTCCACAGAAGACCTGGGCATCGAACGCGACGGCGCGGTGGCCGTGATCGAAATGCGGCGCCCTCCGCACAACTTTTTCGACCTCGACCTCATCACCCGCATGGCCGACGCCTTCGAAGCCTTCGATGCCGACCCCGAGGTGCGCGCCGTGGTGCTGCGGGCGCAAGGCAAGTCCTTCAGTGCTGGCGCCAACCTGGGTGGCCAGAGCGCTCCCGGCGCGGCACCGGTGCATCCGTCGCGCCACACCTACCGCGAGGCGCTGCGCATTTTCAGGACCGGCAAACCCATCGTCGCGGCCGTGCACGGCGCGGCGATCGGCGGCGGGCTCGGCCTGGCGCTGGTGGCGGATTTCCGCATCGCCTGCGTGGAGACGCGCCTCAGCGCCAACTTCACGCGGCTGGGCTTTCACCCGGGCTTCGGCCTGACGGCCACCTTGCCCTGGCTGATCGGCCGGCAGAACGCCGCGCTGATGTTCTATACCAGCCGCACGCTGAACGGCCCGGCTGCGCTCGGCATGGGGCTGGTCGACCAGATCGTGCCTCAGGCCGAGGTGCACGAGGCCGCGATGAAGCTGGCGCAGGAGCTGGCCGGCGTGGGGCCGCTGGCCTTGCGTGCCACGCGCGCCACCCACCGCAGAGACCTGATCCAGGCCGTGGAGCTGGCGCTGGAGCGCGAGATGACCGAGCAGGCCTGGCTTGGCAAGACCGCCGACTTCCAGGAAGGCCTGGCCGCCGTGCGCGATCGAAGGGAACCGCGCTTCACCGGGCACTGAAGGGCGGGCCGGCGCGCTGCGCCCGCCCCCCCTAGAATGGCTCCCGCCGAGACATCCTGGCGGACGGCCGCCGTGCGCCAACTACACCCACCTACCAACATGACTGAGAACAAGGACGGCGTGGCCGCCGTGGAGCGGGCTCTGACGATCATGAATGCGTTTCGCATCGAGGATCAGGCCCTGACCCTGCACGAGCTGGCCGCCCGGACCGGCTTCTACAAGAGCACCATCCTTCGCCTGCTCGCGTCCCTGATCCGGTTCGGTTGTGTGCAGCAACTGCCCGATGCCAGCTACAAGCTGGGCTACGCGGTGATGAAGTGGGGGAGCGTCTATCGCCAGTCCTTGCGCATGGAAGACCACGTCGCGCCGGTGCTCAACCGCCTGGTCGACCTCACGGGCGAGGGGGCTTCCTATTTCCGGCGCGAGGGCGACGTGCGCCTGTGCCTGTTCCGGGTCGATCCGCGCCACTCGGTGCGCGACCACATCTACGCCGGGCAGGTGTTGCCGCTCGGCCAGGGCGCGGCGGGGCGCGCGCTGGTGGAGTTCGACGGTCCGCCCGCCAGCTGGCCTGCCACCCGCGTGATCTTCACCGTGGGCGAGCGCGAGCCCGACATCGCGGCGCTGGCCGCGCCCGTGTTCGGGCCGGGTGACCAGGTCGTGGGCTCGGTCGCCATCTCCGGCCCGTCCCACCGCTTCGCCGAGGCGGTGCTGCCCTCGCACACGGCGGCGGTGCGCGAGGCCGCCATCAAGCTGACGCAGCACGCCGGCGGCGATGCCGACTGGCTGCTGGGCGTGCGCAAGGTGTGACGGGCCTGTGGCGGGCCCGCAATGACGAATTCACGTTTTTGAGGGCTTTCTGCGCGCCCCGATCCCGCCGGCCCGTCCGGCGGGAGAAGGTTCTGCAGAATCGAGGCAGTTGAACTCCGTTTCCGGCCCATGCCCGTCATTCCGTTTCCGTTGACCCACTCGCGGCACAGCACCGCCCCCACCGCCGACCCCGTGGTGGCCCGCCTGGCCATCGACGAGCTGGAGGCCCTGACCCAGATCGACTTCTATGCCTGCACCGGCATCCATGCGGAGAACGGCACCTTGCTCATCGAGCCCGATGACGAAGCCCGCCTGGTGCAGTACCTGGAGTTCCACGGCCTGCGCCTGCCGCGCGCCGTCGATGCCCGGCAGGTGCTGGAGCTGTGCAACGACCTGCGCTGGTCGTACGGCGAGGCTGTGCGCTGCGCGGCGCGCAGCGACGCCGACATCGCCGTGCGGTTCCCGCGCCTGAACGCCGGGAAGCTCGACTACGTGCGCGCGGTGGCCGGCCAGGAACGCGAGGCGGCGAGGGACTGCGCGAGAAAACTCTTCGTCAGCCGGGGTGGCGAGGTGTTCCTGTACTGAGGCAGGTCATTCGCTGGCCTTGATCTTCAGCGTCTTGATGACGTGACCCCAATGGTCTTGCTGCTGCTTCATCTCCTGCGCGAAAGCCTCGGGCGGTAGCGGCCGGGGCTCGGCACCGATGGCGCGCAGCTGCTGCACCACCTCCGGCAGGGCCAGCACCTTCTGCAGCGCCGCCGCCGTCCTGTTCACCACCTCTTTGGAGGTCTGCGCCGGCGCGAACAGGCCCCACCAGCCGCGCATCTCCATTTCCGCAAAGCCCGCCTCGCGCGCGGTGGGCACGTCGGGCAGCAGGGGGTTGCGCTCCGCGCCGGTGGTGATCAGCGGGCGCAGCTTGCCGGCCTTGATCAGCGCCAGGTAGGACGAGGTGTCGGCGATCGACATGTCGATGTGGCGCGCCAGCGTGTCCTGCATCACCTGGGCACCGCCCTTGTACGGCACGCGCGTCATCTGGAGCTGCCGCGTGTGCACCAGCTGTTCGCCAGCGATCTGCACCATCAGGATGGCCGTGCCGTACGACACCTGGCCCGGCCGCTCCTTCACGTAGGCCACGAACTCGCCCAGCGTCCTGGCCGGCACGGCGGGGTGCACCACCACCACGGCGGTGCTCTCGCTGATCTTGCCGATGGGGCTGAAGTCCTTCACCGGGTCGTAGCTGATGTTGCTGTAGGCGAAGGGGTTCATCACCATGGTCGACATGTGCGCCATCAGCAAGGTGTTGCCGTCGGCCGGCGCCTTGGCCGCCTGGCTGGCGCCGATCATCATGTCGCCGCCCGGGCGGTTCTCCACCACGATGGGGTGGCCCAGCAGATCGCGCAAGGGCGTGGCGAGGATGCGCGCGATGTTGTCGCCGCCCGAGCCCGGCGGCAGCGGCACCAGCAGCCGGATGGGGCGGCCCGCGTCCTGCGCGAACGCCAGGCCAGTGCTGGTGGTGAGTGAGGTCGCGGCCATCGCCGCGACAAGGCTTCTTCTGCTCAGGCGCATGGGTCTGTCTCCTGTGTTTGTGTTGGGCTGTCCGCATGCTAGGCCGGCTGCTCGCGCGCTTCAAACGAAGATTGGTGATGCGGCCCATCCGTTTTGAAAATGTCCGGCCGACATTTCGCAAACGCATGCGCCGCATCACGAGCTTTCATTGGTTTTCCGGAAGTCGAATACCTAGCATCCCGCTGCCCGTATTCAACAACCAGGAGACCTCTTTTGAACATCCCGAAAAGCGGCATCGCCGTCGCAGCGGCACTGGCCCTCACCGCCCTGCAGGCCACGGCACAGAGCAACACCGGCCCCACGCTGTACGGCACCGTCGATGGCGGCTTCTACGCCCGGCAGCTCGCGGGCGAGACCCGCGTCTCGCGCATGGACGGCGGCATGATGACCACCTCGCGCTGGGGCATCCGCGGCTCGGAAGACCTGGGCGGCGGGCTCACCGCGCTGTTCGACCTCGGTGGCCATTTCCGCCTGGACACCGGCGAGGTCGGCCGCCACCCGGGCGACAACGCCGCCGGCCGCTTCTTCTCGCGCTACAGCTTCGTCGGTGTGCGCGGCGCCTTCGGGCAGTTCCGCGCGGGCCGCATTCCCACCGGCAGCTTCGTCAACACGCTGAGCTTCACGCCCTTTGGCGACTCCACCACGCTGGGCCCGTTCATGCTGCACACCTTCGTCGGCTCGCAGCCCATGCTGGCCTCGCACGGCATCAGCGACGGCAGCTGGAACAACTCCCTGGTCTACAACACGCCCACGCTGGGCAACTTCTCGGGCTCGCTGCAGGTCGCACCGGGCGAAGCCGCGCCCGAAGGGCGCCGCTTCGATGGCACGGCGAACTACCGCTCGGGCCCCTTCGCGGCGGCGCTGAGCGTCAGCAGGATCCGGGCGGCGGCCTACAACGTGCCACGGTCGCGCACCGACCCGGCGGGCGCGCCCTACGTGATCGAAGCCGAGTCGAGCACGCTCGGCAGCGTGTCCTACGACTTCCAGGTGGTCAAGCTGTTCGGCCAGTGGGCCAAGGCCACGCTGCGCCCGCGCGGCCAGGCCGAGATCGACCTGGACACGGTCGGTGTGCACGCGGCCGTGCCTTTCGGCGCGGGGCGTTTCATCGCCTCGTGGGCGCGCACCGAACGTACGCAGGCCGGCACCGCCGAGCGCGATCGCACCACGCTGGCCGCGGGCTACCTGCACAGCTTGTCCAAGCGCACCGATGTGTATGCCGTGGTGATGAACGACCGGGCCACCGGCCTGCGTTCCGGCACCGGTTACGCCCTCGGCATGCGCCACCACTTCTGAGATCCCCATGAAACTCGTGACCATCGATTCGGTGCGCGGCGGCGAGCCCGGCGCCCTGTTGCCTTCGGGCGAGGTGCTGGCGCTGCGGCGCGCGGCCCAGGCCGACAGCCTGGAGGCCTGGCTGCCCGAGAGCCTGCGCGAGCTGCTGGCCGGCGGGCCTGCGGCGCTGGGCCTGGTGCGCGGCCTGGTGGACCGCGTGCAGGCCGACACCGGCCTGCAGGACCGCCTGCGCCAGCGCGGGGCGCTGATGCCACCGGGCACCCGCCTGCTCGCGCCCGTGCCCAACCCCGGCCTGGTGGTGGCCGCGGGCCTGGCCTACAAGTTGCACCTGGCCGAAATGGCCGGCACGCCCGCGCCCCGGCAGCCCACCGGCTTTCTCAAGGTGGCGGCCTCCGTCGTCGGACCGGAACACGCGGTGGCGCTGCCCGCCGACGCGCCCGCGCACGTGGACTACGAGGGCGAGCTCGCGGTCGTGTTCGGCCGGCGCTGCCACCGCGTGAGCGCGGAGCAGGCGATGGCCTGCGTCGCTGGCTACACCGTGGCCAACGACATCTCCGCGCGCGACTGGGTGCGCGACGTCTGGGGCGCGACGCAGCCCTGGGAGGCGCGCCAGACCTGGGAGGTCAACATCATGGGCAAGCAGTTCGAAGGCTTCACGCCGCTCGGGCCGGTGCTGCTCACGGCGGACGAAGTGCCCGACGTGGGGCGGCTGCACATCACCACCCACCTCAACAGCGCGCTCATGCAGTCCTCGCCCGTGAGTGACCTGATCTTCAGCCTGCCCGAAACCATCGCGCACTTCTCGCGCTGGTACTGCTTCAACGCCGGCGACGTGCTGCTGACGGGCACGCCGGCCGGTGTGGGGGCCGGGCGCACGCCGCCGGTGTTCATGAAGGCGGGCGACGTGATCGAGGTCGCCATCTCCGGCATCGGCACGCTGCGCAACACCCTGGTGGCGGCGCGCTAGCGAAGGTGCTTCAGCCGGTTTCGCCGGGCGAGGCCGCCGCCTGCGTGTCGTGCAGCGTGGCCAGCGTGAGTTCGCGCAGCCAGATGTTGCCGCCATCGGCGTGCGCGCGGTCGTGCCATTGCTGGCGCACCGAAAACGGCGGCACCTCGAACGGCAGTTGCGCCGAGCGCAGGTTGTCGCGCGAGGCCATCATGGCCTGGCCGAGCCGGCACGGCACCGTGAGCACCAGGCGCGATTCGCTCAGCAAGGCCGACAGGCCCAGGGAGTGCGCGGCCGTCAGCACCACCTTGCGCCGCGCCAGCAGGTCGGCCGCCATCAGCGTGGACTGCAGGGCCGCGTCGCTGGCGCCGCTGGGCCGGTAGGCCAGGTGCTCGGCGCCGAAGTACTCGTCCAAGCTCATGCGCTCGGCGCGGATGTGGTGGTCCGCGTGCATGAGCGCGAAGAAGGTCTCGTCGAACAGGTGCTGCGCATGGAAGCCCGCGCCCATGGGCGCCCAGCTGCCGATCGCGAGGTCCACACCGCCGTCCGCCATCCGGTGGCGCGTTTCCTCCGGCGAGGTGCCGATGATCTCGAACTGCACATGCGGCGCCTGCGCGCGCGCCGCCGACATCAGGCGCGGCAGCACCACCAGCTGGCCCACGTCGTTCATGGCGATGCGGAACAGGCGGTCGCTGGTGGCGGGGTCGAAACGCCGCACCTGGTCCAGCGCCTGGTTGAACTTGGCGAGGCCTTCCTCGACCAGGCCGATGAGCTGCTTGGCCATGGGCGTGGGCACCATGCCCTTGGGCGTGCGCACGAACAGCGGGTCGTCGAAGCGCTCGCGCAGGCGCTTGAGCGCGTTGCTCACGGCCGACTGCGTCATGCAGACCTTTTCACCGGCGACGGTCACGCTGCCGGTGACGTAGATGGCCTGAAAGACAAGGAACAGGTTCAGGTCGACGGTGTTGATGTTCATGGGTGGGGGCAGTGTAGGCAGGCTGGCGCTCGCGTCCATTGGGGAAAGCCACGAAGGTCATTTCGCAGCGACATGGCGCCCATCACGACTATTTGTTGGACGGCCTCGCGGTGCGCTGCCAAAGTCTCGCGCATGAGCTTCACCATCACGTTGCACCCGGCCGCCCAATCCTTTGCCTGTGGTCCCGGCACCGACATCCTGCGCGCCGGCCTGGCCAGTGGTGTGGCCATGCGCTACAGCTGCCGCTCGGGCGTGTGCCGCACCTGCCGGGGCCGCCTCGTGTCGGGACAGGTGGATTTCGGCGACGTGCACCCGCACTACCTGTCCGACGAAGAAAAGGCGCAGGGCCATGTGCACCTGTGCTGCGCGCGCCCGCTGACGGACTGCAGCTTCGAGGTCGAACCCTTCGACCCCCACCTGGTGCCGGCGCGCACGCTGCCGGTGCGGGTGCTGCGCATGGAGCGGCTCGCGCCCGACGTGATGCGCCTGCTGCTGGGCACGCCACCGAACGAGCCCCTGAACTGGCGCGCTGGCCAGTACCTCGAGATCGTGCTCGGCGACGGGCTGCGGCGCTGCTATTCCATGGCCGGCGCACCGCGCGCCGGTGGCCGGCGGCAGATCGAGCTGCACATCCGCCACATGCCCGGCGGCCGCTTCACCGACCACGTGTTCAGTCAGCTGCGCGAACGCGACCTGCTGCGCGTGGAGGCGCCCCAGGGCAGCTTCTTCCTCGATGCGGACAGCGACAAACCGGTGGTCATGCTCGCCTCGGGCACCGGCTTCGCGCCCATCCAGGCGATGGTGGAAGACAGCCTGGCCCAGGGCCTGCGCCGGCCCATCGACGTGTACTGGGGCGGCCGCCGGCGGATCGACCTCTACCTCGATGCGCAGGCGCGCCAATGGGCCGCCGAGCACCCCCACATCCGCTACGTGCCGGTGCTCAGCGAAGCGGGCGACGACCCCGCCTGGACCGGTCGCACCGGCTTCGTCCACCGCGCCGTGCTGCAGGACCACCCCGACCTGTCGGAGCACCAGGTGTATGCCTGCGGCGCACCGCCCATGGTGGACGCGGCCCGCCGCGACTTCGGCGAGGCCGGCCTGCCGGCCAACCAGTTCTTTGCCGACGCCTTCGTCTCCGAGGCCGACCGCCGGCCGGCCCCGCACTGACCTTCAACCGAGAGAGACCCATCGCCATGATCGCTGGATTCGTCCCCGACAACTGCCGCGTCGAACCGCCCGCGCGCCACTCCGTGCTCAAGCCTTTGTGCCTGAGCCATGGCACGCTGGAGTGCTTCAACCTCACGGCCTCGCGCCGCTTCTATGAAGAGTTCCTGGGGCTCGAATGCGCGCGCCACGCCAAGCCCGCGATGTCGATCCGCCTGGGCATGCGCTTCCATGTGGTGTGCGTGGAGGTGGGCGACCAGATCCACCCCTGCAACGTGCTCAACCACTGGGGACTGGATGTCGCCTCGCGCGACGAGGTGGACCACGCGCACGCGCTGGCGCTGCGGTTCAAGGACACCTACGGCATCCGCCAGGTGCTCCCCATCCAGGACATGCACGGCGTGTACTCGTTCTACTTCGAAGACCTCGACCACAACTGGTGGGAGATCCAGTACTACGAGAATGGCTTCGTGCACGACGACTACTTCGACTTCGGCGACCGCTTCGACATGACCCCCTCTGAGGAAACCCGCGCATGACCACCGTGAACGTCACCCCGTTCGAGATCCAGTTCCGCACCCGCGACGGCCTGCTGCTGCGCGCCGACGTGTACCTGCCGCCCGGTGGGCAGGGCGCGTTCCCCACGCTGCTGGCCGCCTCGCCCTACCAGAAGTCCCTGCGCCGCCTGCCCGCCATGGGCGTGTTCCCGTTCATCGAGTACGGCCCCATCCAGCTGTACCTGGACCACGGATACGCCTACGTCATCCTGGACCTGCCGGGCTCGGGCGTGTCCGAGGGCCTCTGGGACCCGTGGTCCAGGGCCGAAGGCGAGGCCACGCACGACGCGATCGAATACATCGCCACCCAGCCCTGGTCGAGCGGGCGCATCGGCATGATCGGCCAGTCCTACTACGCCATGAGCCAGTGGAACGCCGCGCGCACGCGCCCGCCGCACCTCACCACCATCGTGCCGTACGACGGCTCGTGCGACCCCTACCGCGATTTCATGTACCACGGGGGTGTGCCCATCCAGGGTTTCCTGGGCTCCTGGCTGATCGGCTCGGTGCTGCTGCAGCACACCGCCGAAGGCCACGACGTGCGCGGTGGCGCGCGCCACGAGGTGCTGCCCGACGTGCTGTCGCACACGCTGGACGACGAGTGGCACCGCCGCCGCGCCGCCTTCTGGGAACTCGGGAACATCGACATCCCGGTGTTCTCCATCGGCGTCTGGGGCAAGGCCTCGCTGCACCTGCGCGGCAACGTCAACGGCTTTGCCGGCGTGCGCGGCCCGCGCCGCCTGCTCATCACCGAGCCCGACACTTTCCACAAGGCCCAGCACTATTTCGCCGAAGAGGCCCTGCACCGCGAGGAACTGCTGCCCTGGTACGACCACCACCTCAAGGGCGTGGACAACGGTGTCATGGACCAGGCGGCGGTGCGTTACTTCGTCAATGGGCGGGGGCACTATGCCAGCACCGACGCCTGGCCACCGGCCGATGCGGCACCGCGCGCCTTCTACCTCTGCGGCGCGCGCAGCGGCGTGGTGAATTCGCTCAACGACGGCTCGCTCACCGACACCGCGCCCGCCGAGGCAGCGGCTTGCACCCCGTGGACCTATCCCGATGCGCAGTGGGTGGCCGGTGTGACCACCTTCATCAACGGCGTGCCCGACCACGTGGCCCGGGTCAACACCTTCACCACGGCGCCGTTCGAGAAAGACACCGAGTTCACCGGCCAGGGCACCCTGGTGCTGCACGCCTCGTCCGACCAGACCGACTTCGACGTGTTCGTCAAACTCAGCCTGCTGCCCGCACCGGGCCGCCCCGGGCCCGCGCGCAAGATGAGCCAGGGCTGGCTGCGCGCCTCGCACCGGCGCGAGGACCCGGCGCTGACGCAGGAGCTGCGCCCCTTCCACACCCACAACCGGGTCGAGCCCGTGGCGCCTGGGCAGGTGGTGGAGCTGCGCATCGAACTCATGCCCATGGGCTTCGTCGCGCAGCCCGGCGAGCGCCTGCGGCTGGAGATCACGAACAACGACTCCACGATGATCGACCAGCCGATGACGCACTGGTATGGGCAGAAGGTCGGCACCGACACCTATCACCACGACCGGCTGCACCCGTCTCGGCTGCTGCTGCCGCAACGCGCAGCCAGCAGCCCCTGATTCAGCCGCCGCGCGCCATCGCCAGCACCGCGCGCGCCTGCGCTGCATCCACCTCCGCCGGTGTGTCCGAGGTCCAGGCGACGAAGCTGTCGGGCCGCACCAGCACCAGGCGGGCCTCGTAGCGTGCGGCCTCGCCGGTCCGGGTGTCTTCCACCACGTTCAGCGGCAGCTTCAGGGCGGCCGCGGCATCGCGGAACGCCTGCGCCTCAGCGGCGCTGGCCCCCAGCGCGATCAGGGTGTAGCCCGGCCCGAAGGCCTCGTACACGTTGCGGCCGGAGGACAGCACCGCCGGCGCGATGTGGTGGCCGGCCCGCGCAACGAACTGGTGCGAACCCACCGAGCTCGGCCCTTGCCCGCTGCCGTTGGGCTGCACCACGGGCGAGCCTTCGTAGTTCGGCTCGAAGGCGTGCACCTCGCCCACCGCGCCTTTCGCGCGCGCCTGCCAGGCGGCGTCGAAACGCGCCTGGTCGACGGCCGGGTCGTGCGTCTCCAGGAACTCGCGGTCGGTGTCGATCGACTTGGCGATGAAGTCGCGGATCGTGGAGCCGAAGACGGGGCGGCGCTCCGCGTCGTAGGAGTCGAGCAGGTCCACGCCGCCCCAGCCCTGCAGCGTGGACGCCAGCTTCCAGCCCAGGTTGCGCGCGTCCTCCAGGCCGGAGTTCACGCCATACCCCCCGTAAGGCGGGTGGCTGTGGGCGGCGTCGCCCGCGATGAAGACGCGGCCCTGGCGGTAGGTGTCGGCCAGCATGAAGCGCAGGTCCCAGAAACCGATGTGCTCGAACTCGACCTCGAACGGCGCGCCCACGGCTTCGTGCAGGTAGGCCGCGAAGTCGAAGTTGTCCCTGGTGGTGCCCGGCGGCACCGGCGCGTGGAAGAACCAGGTGCTGCCCAGGTCCACGCGGCCGAAGAATTTCCAGTAGCCCTTCAGGCCCGGCTGCAGCACGTTGTAGTAGGACTTGCCTGGGTAGCGCTTGAGCAGCTCGTGCAGCCCTTCGGACTTGAACACCAGCAGCACCATCATGCGGTCGTGGTCGGTGCGGGTCTGGGTCATGCCGGCCTTGTCGCGGATCACCGAGCGCGCGCCGTCGCAGCCCACGGCATAGGCCGCGCGCAGCTGCCGGCGGCCGGCGCCACCGCGCTCCACCACGCTCACCGTCACGCCGTCGGCGTCCTGCTGCACGTCCTCGGCCTCCCAGCCGTACAGGGTGTGCACGCTGGGCAGCTCGGCCACGCGGCGGCGCAGCACGGCCTCCGTGGCGTACTGCGGCAGGCGCTCGTTGCCGGTGAAGTAGTAGGGCTTGACCAGGTCGCGCTGCAGCCAGTCGTAGTGCGGCCCCAGCAGCGTGCCATAAGCCGTCAGGCCGCCGATGCCGTACTCCGGCGGAATGGTGCGCGCGGCGCGCAGTTCCTTTTCGGCGCCCCAGGCGTGGAAGTGCTCCATGGTGCGCTGCGTCAGGTTCTGCCCCTTGGGGATCGGCTGTGGCTGCGGGTAGCGCTCCACCACCACGCAGCGCACGCCGCGCTGTCCCAGCTCGATCGCCAGGCCCATGCCCACCGGGCCGCCACCGACGATGACCACCTCGGTGTCGAACGTGCCGTCGGCCTTGTTGCTGTGTTGGCTCATGTGTCGCTCTTCTCTCTTACTCGGCGGTGATGCCCTGGGCCTTGATCAGGCTGGCCCAGCGCTGGGCGTCGGTGGCCATCAGCTGCTGGAACGCTTCCGGGGTGGAATGGGCGGGTGTCATGCCCTGGGTCTCGAACGCGGTCGCGATCGCGGGCTGCGCCAGGATGTCGCGCAGCTCCTTGTTCAGCTGGTCGATCAGCGCGCGCGGCGTGGCCGCGGGCGCCAGCACGCCGTACCACATGTCCACATTCAGGTTGCCGATGTTCAGGCTGCTGAGGGGTGGCACGTCGGGCAGCAGCGGGTTCGCCTGGCTCGAGCTGATGGCCAGCGCCTTGAGCTTGCCTGCCTTGATGTGCTGCAGCGCCACGTGGATCGGCAGGAACATCAGTTCGATCTGCCCGCCCAGCAGATCGGTCACGGCCGGCGCCGTGCCCCGGTAGCCGATGTGCGTGATGGAAATCTTGGCGCGGTTCTTCAGCAGCTCCATCGCCAGGTGATGCGGCGTGCCGGCACCGGGCGAGCCGTAGTTGAGCGCACCGGGCCGGGCGCGGGCGCGCTCCAGCAGGCCCTTGAGCGAATCGATCCTGGTGTTGGGGTGGGTCACCAGCAGCAGCTGGCCCCAGCTCGTGAGCGAGACGGCCGCGAGGTCCTTGACCGGGTTGAAGCCCGCGTTCGGGTACAGCGCGGCGTTCATCACCAGCGTGTTGACGCTCACCAGCAGCGTGCTGCCGTCCGGCGCGGCGCGCACGACCTCCTGGGTGCCGATGTTGCCGGAGGCGCCGGCCTTGTTCTCGACGAAGAAGGGCCGCTTCAGGCGCTCGGCCAGTTGCGGCGCGATCTGGCGCGCGATCAGGTCGATGCCAGTGCCCGGGGTGAACGGCACCACGAGCCGGACCGGCCGGCTGGCGGCGTCCTGGGCCATCACGAAAGGCGCGGCCACCGTGGCCAGGCCACCCAGCACGAGGCTTCGGCGCAGCGGGGAGGGGGGAAGAAAGGCGGATGGGGTGTTCATGGTGCTGTCTCCATTGATGAAGGACAATTACAGCAACACCTTTGACATTCATCAAACGGAAGATTTTGAACAACTCTTCAAGAAAATTGATCAATGTGGGCAGTCGGCAACTCCAGGCCTTTCTGGAGGTCGCGCGCCTGCGCAGCTTTGCCAAGGCGGCCGAGCAGGTGCACCTGTCGCCCTCGGGCATGAGCATGCTGGTCAAGGAACTCGAAGACCAGGTGGGTGCGCGCCTGTTCGACCGCACCACGCGCTCTGTCACGCTCACCGACGCCGGGCGCCGCCTGCAGCCGGTGGCCGAGCGCATCGTGGCCGAGCTGCGGGCCATCGACGACGTGATCGGTGGCACCGAGGCGGCCGTGCGCTCGCGCATCGACGTGGCGGCCACGCCCATGGTCTCGGCCAGCCTGTTGCCGGAGGTCATCAGCGCCTTCAACCAGAGCCACCCCCAGGTGCAGATCCACCTGGCCGACGTGGACGTGAGCGTGGTGCGCCAGCGCATCCTGGAAGGGGAGGCCGACATTGGCCTGGGCTTCTTCATCAAACCCGCCGTGGGCCTGCAGCGCCAGCCGCTGTGCAAGTTCCGGCTGATGCGCATCAGCCCGCCGGGCAAGGGTGCGGGCGGCCTGGGGCCCAGCCAGACCTGGAGCAGCCTGGCCGAGTTGCCACTCATCAGCCTGCCGGTCGACAACCCGATCCAGGCCGTGATCGAAAAACACCTCGCGCGCATCGGGCGCGCGCACGAGGAGCGCCCGCGCATGAACCTGATCGGCACCCTGATCGCGATGGTGCGCGCCGGCCGGGGCCACGCCATCGTGCCGTCCTTCGCGCTGGAGGACTGCCTGCGCCAGGGCCTCAAGGTGTCCATGCTCGGCAACCCCACGGTGCACATCGAGCTGCACGTGGTGTCGCTGCGCGGCACCCAGCCCAAGCTGGCGGCCACGGCCTTCGCGTCTGCCGTGAAGAAGGCGGCCTCGCGCCTGCCCGGTTAGGCCTTGCGAGGGCGCACGGTGCGCGCCGGCTGCCGCGCCACCTGGCGCAGCGCATCGAGCAGGCCGTCCACCGCTGCGAAGCCGCTCGCGTCCTTGCGCCAGTACATGGTCATGGCGCTGGCCGTCTCCAGCTTCAGCGGCAGGCGCTTGAGCATCTTCCAGCGCTCGGGCAGTTCGATGGCGCGCTCGGAGACCACGGCCACCATGTCGCTTTCGGCCACCAGCGCGATGGTGGCGAGCAGGGAGTTGGACTGCACGCTCGCGCCCGGGATCGCGCGGCCGGCGGCCGATAGCGCCGATTCGAGCAGGTCGCGCGCGGGGATGTCGCGCGTCCAGACCACCCAGCGCTGCGCCAGCAGGTGTGACCACTGCAGGGATTTTCGCCGGGCCAGCGGGTGGTCCGGGCGCACCGCGAAGTGCAGCCGCTCTTCGTACAGCACCTCCGAGGCGATGCCGGGGTCGTGGTACTTGGCCGCGGGGCGGCCCACCGCGATGTCGATCTCGCGCTGGGTGAGCTGCTGGAACAGCCGGTCCATTGGCGCCTCGACCAGTTCCACGCTCGCGTTGGGCATGGTGGCCAGCAGCGAGAGCACCGCCTGCGGCACCACGCCCGCGATGGTGGCGCCCGAGGCGCCGATCACGGCGCGGCCGCTGCCGCCGCTGCGCAGCGCGGCCATCTCTTCCCGCGCGCGGTCGAGCTCGTTGCCAATGTGCACCGCGAACTCGCGCAGGATCTGGCCGTGGGCGGTGGGGCGCAGCCCGCGCGCGTGGCGTTCGAACAGCGTGAGGCCGATGTCGGCTTCCAGCTCCTTGAGCCACTTCGAGAGCGCGGGCTGCGTCATGTGCAGCCGCTCGGCGGAGTGGCTGATGTTCTGCGTCTCGGCCAGGCTGACCAGGATCTGCAGGTGCCGCAGGCGCAGTCGATTCGTCCAGTCCATGGGCGGTCCTGCTATGTCCTGAAAGTTATGGATGAGAGCAATTTCTCATTTTACGTGGCATGGCATCGGGTCAATACTCGAAGCCTTCAAGAACAGGAGACAAGACCATGATCCGCCGACGCCTCGTGGCGGGCATCGCGCTTTGCGCCGTTGCCCTTGCCGCCCACGCCCAGGACAACTACCCGTCCAAGCCCATCAAGTTCGTCGTCGGCTATTCGCCCGGCGGGTCCAACGACATCCTGGCGCGCATCGTCGCCAAGCGGCTGGGCGACAGCCTGGGCCAGCCGGTGGTGGTGGAGAACCGCCCGAGCACCGGCGCCATCGTGGGCGCGGTGGTGACCAAGCAGGCCGCACCCGACGGCTACACGCTGATGATCGGCGCCAGCGGCCCGCTGGTGATCAACGCCGCCACCTATTCCAACCTGCCGTACTCGCCGCAGAAGGACTTCATCCCGATCTCCACGATCGCGACCTTCCCGCTGATCGTCTCGGTCAAGGCGGACTCGCCCTTCAAGAACATGCCCGACCTGGTGAAGTTCACCAAGGAGAACCCGCAGCTCTCCAACTACGCCTCCAGCGCCTCCACCTTCCAGCTCGCCACCGAGCTGCTGAAGGAGCGCACCGGCATCCAGTCGCAACACGTGCCCTACAAAGGCAGCGGCGACTCGATGAAGTCCGTGGCCGGTGGCGAGACCACCTTCAGCATGCTCGACCCCGGCCCGGCGGCCGGCGCCATCCACGGCAAGCTGGTGCGGGGCCTGGCCGTCTCGTCCGACGTGCGCAACCCGTCCTTCCCCGACATCCCCACGCTCAAGGAGCAGGGCATCGACCTGAGCATCCAGTTCTGGATCGGCCTGTTCGCGCCCGCCGGCACGCCCGCGCCCATCGTGAAGCTGCTGGAGCGCGAAGTGGCCAAGGCGGTGCAGCACCCGGAGACGCTCAAGAGCATGGCCCAGCTGGGCCTGACGCCGGCCTCCAGCACCTCGGAGGCTTTCACCCGCCAGATCGCGCAGGAGATCCCCGCGTGGACCGAGGTCGCCCGCAAGAACAACATCAAGGCGGACCAGTGAGCATGAGCGAGACGGTCTACCGCGCGCCGAGCCTCTTCATTGGTGGGCAATGGCGCGCCGGCAGCGCGGACACGCGCAGCCGCGTGATCAACCCGGCCACCGAGGCGGTGCTCGACGAGCTGACGCACGCCTCGGTGCGCGACCTCGACGACGCGCTGGCTGCCGCCGAGCAGGGCTTCCGCGTCTGGCGCGCCACGCCCGCAGCGACCCGCCAGCGGGTGCTGAGCCAAGGGGTACAGAACCTGCGCGCGCAGCGCGAGGCCATCGCGCGCCTGCTCACGCTGGAGCAGGGCAAGCCCCTGGCCCAGGCGCGCATGGAAGTCGATGTGGCGGCCGACATGGTGCAGTGGTACGCCGAGCAGGCCAAGCGCGTCTACGGCCGCATCCTGCCGGCGCCGCAGCCTGGCGCCGACTACGAGGTGCGCAAGGAGCCGGTGGGCCCCTGCCTGCTGATGTCGCCCTGGAACGTGCCCGTGATCCTCGCCGCGCGCAAGCTCGGCGGCGCGCTCGCGGCGGGCTGTTCCTGCATCCTCAAGCCGCCGGAGGAAACCCCGGCCTCGGTCGCGAAGATGGTCGAGTGCTTCATCGAAGCCGGCGCGCCCGATGGCGTCATCAACCTCGTCTTCGGCGTGCCGTCTTTCGTGTCTTCGCACCTGATCGCGTCGGACGTGATCCGCAAGGTGTCCTTCACCGGTTCGGTGGCGGTGGGGCAGGGCCTGGCTCGCCTGGCCGCGCCCGGCCTCAAGCGCCTCACGCTGGAGCTCGGCGGCCACTCGCCGGTGATCGTGTTCGACGACGCCGACGTGGACGCCGTGGCGCGCCAGCTGGTCGCGGCCAAGTTCCGCAACGCCGGCCAGCTCTGCCACGCGCCCACGCGCTTCTTCGTGCAAAAGGGCGCCTACGCACGCTTCGTCGACACCTTCGCGGCCACTGCCTCGCAGCTGCGCGTGGGCGACGGCCTGGCCGAAGGCACCGACATGGGGCCGCTGGCCAACGGCCGGCGCCTGGGCGCGATCCGCGAACTCGTGGCCCAGACCCGGTCCGAAGGCACGCTGGTGGCCGGCGGCGAGCGCGTGGGCGAGCAGGGCTACTTCCACCAGCCCACCGTGTTCGCCGACGTGAACCCCGATGCGAAAGCCATGCGCGAGGAGCCCTTCGGCCCGGTCGCGCTGATCCGCGCCTTCGACACGCCCGCGCAGGCCATCGAACTGGCCAACGCCACGCGCTACGGCCTGGGCTCCTACGTGTTCACCGACTCCGCGCGCCTGCAGCGCCAGATGATCGCCGAGCTGGAGGTGGGCAGCGTGGCCATCAACAGCACCGTCGTCACCGTGGCCGAAGCGCCGTTCGGCGGCGTGCGCGACAGCGGCTACGGCTACGAGAGCGGCGAAGAGGGCCTCGACAGCTACCTCCACACCAAGTTCGTCAACCGCAGCTATTCCGCATGAGCCCCGTTTCCCCGACCCCTTTCACCGTGCGCGACGGCGTGTACGACGTGCTGCGCCAGTTCGGCGTGGACACCATCTTCGGCAACCCGGGCTCCACCGAGCTGCCCATGTTCCGCGACTTCCCCAGCGACATCCAGTACGTGCTGGGCCTGCAGGAAGCCGTGTGCGTGGGCATGGCCGATGGGTACGCCCAGGCCACCGGCAAGGTCGGTCTCGTCAACCTGCACTCGGCCGCTGGCGTGGGGCACGGCATGGGCAACCTCTACACGGCGTTCAAGAACCGCACGCCGCTGGTGGTCATCGCGGGCCAGCAGTCGCGCTCCATCCAGCCGCTGGACGCCTACCTGGCCTCCGAGCGCGCCACCGAGCTGCCGCAGCCGTACGTGAAATGGAGCATCGAGCCCGCGCGCGCGCAGGACGTGCCCCAGGCCATCGCCACCGCCTGCCGCCGCGCGTTGCAGGCGCCCTGCGGCCCGGTGCTGGTCTCCGTGCCCTCGGACGACTGGGACCAGCCCGCCGAGCCGGTCGCGCACCGCGCCATGAGCCGGCGCACGGCGCCCGAGCCGCAGGCCATCGCCGCGCTGGCGCACGCGCTTTCGGCCTGCGAGCGGCCGGTGTTCGTGGCCGGCGCGGAAGTGGACCGTTCCGGCGCCTGGGACGGCATCGTCGCCCTGGCCGAGCGCCACGGTGCCAAGGTGTTCAACGCGCCCATGTCGGCGCGCGCGGGCTTCCCCGAAGACCATGCGCTGTTCCACGGCTTCCTGCCCGCGGTGAAGGCGCAGATCGTGCAGAAGCTCGCCGGCCACGACCTGATCCTGGTGATCGGCGCGCCGGTGTTCACCTACCACGTGGAAGGCGACGGCCCGCACCTGCCCGACGGCGCCACGCTGTGGCAGCTCACCGAGGACCCCGACGCCGCCGCGCGCACGCCGGTGGGCACCTCGGTGGTGGGCGACGTGGCCCTGGCGCTGCAGGCGCTGCAAGGCGCGCAGCCGCAGCGCCCGCGCACCGCGCCGCCGGCCTGGGTGCGCGAAGCGCGCGCCGAGCCGGGCGCGCCGATCCAGGTGGCCTACCTCCTGCAGACCATCGCCGAACTGCGCTCGCCCGACGACGTGATCGTGGAAGAGGCCCCCACCGCCCGCGTGGTGATGCACCAGCACCTGCCCATCCTGAAGCCGAGCAGCTTCTTCACCATGGCCAGCGGTGGCCTGGGCCACAGCATGCCGGCGGCCGCCGGCATCGCGCTGGCCTGGCGCGAGCGCCGCGTGATCGCCATCATCGGCGACGGCTCCAGCATGTACTCGATCCAGACGCTGTGGACCGCCGCGCAGCTCGGCCTGAACATCAGCTTCGTCGTGGTCAACAACCGCCGCTACGGCGCGATGAAGCGCTTCGGCGGCGTGCTCGGTTTCCCGGCCGGCGCCGTGCTGCCGGGCACCGACCTGCCCGGCATCGACTTCGTGGCGCTGGCGCAAGGGCATGGTGTGCCCGGCGAGCGCGTGGAGGACGCCGGCCAGTTGCACGCGGCCTTGAAAGCGTCCCTCGCCTCGAGAGGCCCCTCGCTCGTGGAAGTGCGGGTCGCCTGAACAACCACAACCAGGAGACAAGACGATGAACCCCAACCTCCGCCGACGAAGCTTCGTGGGCGCAGCCCTCGCCGCGGGCGCCGCGCCCCTGGCCTTCGCCCAGGCCGGCCCCTACCCCAACCGGCCGATCCGCATCTTCGTGGGCTACGCCGCCGGCGGCGCGGTGGACACCATGGCGCGCATCGTCGCGCAACGCCTCACCACCGCGCTGGGCCAGTCCGTCATCGTCGAAAACCGCGCCGGCTCGGCCGGGTTGCTGGCCGCCGACACCGTGGCCAAGTCACCCGCCGATGGCTACACGCTGCTGCACGGCGAAAGCGCGCTGCTGATCGCGCCGCAGCTGCAGAACCAGACCTCCTCGCTGGACCCGATCAAGGCGCTCGTGCCCGTCGCGGGCCTGTTCCAGTCGCGCCTGCTGCTGGTGGCGAACAACGACGTGAAGGCCAGCAACCCGGCCGAATTCCTTGCGCTGGTCAAGGCCAATCCGGGCCGCTTCACCTACGGCACCTCCGGCATCGGCACGGTGCACCACCTGGGCGTGGAGCTGTTCAAGTCGCGCACCAGGACGCACCTGCTGCACATTCCCTACCGGGGTGCGTCGCAGCTCGTCACCGACGTGATCAACGGCCAGCTGCAGTTCGGTGTGGTGAGCGCCGCGGCCGGCGTGCCGCAGGTGCGCAGCGGGCGCGTGAAGGCCGTCGCCATGTTCAGCTCGACCCGCCTGGCCGGCGCGGACGACATCGGCACCCTGGCCGAGGTGGTGCCGGGCTTTCACGTCGCCCCCCGCCAGATGCTGCTGGCACCGGCCGGCACGCCGCAGGCCATCATCGACCGCCTGAGCGCGGCCGTGGGCGAGCTGCTTGCCGCGCCCGAAGCGGTCAGCGCCGCCGCCGCGCAAGGCGTCACCACCGCCTACATGGCGCCGGGCCCGCTGGCGGCCGACGTGAAGCGCGAGTACGCGGAGTGGGGCCGGGTCATCAAGGCCCAGGGCATCTCGGCCGAATGAGCGCGCCGCGCCCCCGCATCGGCCTGATCGTGCCGCCGGCCCATGGGCGCGTGCCGCCCGATGCGCCCCTGCTGTACGGCGATCGCTTCGACTTCATCGCGCGCGGCCTCGGCATCGACGGCGTGTCGCCGCGCGGCTTCGCGCCGGTGGTGAACCAGATCGTGGACCACGCCCGCGCCCTGCACGCGGACGGCGCGCAGGCGATCTCGCTCATGGGCACCTCGCTCAGCTTCTACCAGGGCCCGGCCTTCACCGACCAGCTGCGCGACGCCATGCAGCAGGCCACGGGCGTGCCCTGCACCACCATGAGCCACGCCGTCGTCTCGGCCCTGCAGGCCCTGGGCGTGCAGCGCGTCGCGGTGGCCACCTCGTACATCGACGAACTCAATACGCGCCTGGTCGCTTACCTCGGCGCCCTGGGCTTCGAAGTCACCGCCATCGAAGGCCTGGGCATCGAGCCGGTCGGTGGTGCGGCCGAGGTCTCCACCGAACGCCTGGTTGCGCTGAGCCGGAAGGTGCATGCCCAGGCGCCTGGCGCGCAGGCCATCTTCATGTCCTGCGGCGGCCTGCTCACGCTCGACGCCATCGCCACGCTGGAAGAGCAGCTCGGCCTTCCCGCCATTGGCAGCTCGCCCAGCGGCTTCTGGGACGTGGTGCGCGCGGCGGGCCAAGACCCGCGCAGTCGCACCGCCGGCGGCCGCCTGTTCACCCTGGCCTGAACTCCACACTTCGACCATGAAAATCACCCGCATCACCGCCACCGCGCTCCACATCCCCTTCACGCTCGACGTGCCCGGCGGCGGCCAGCACAAGGAAGCGCTTGGCTGCTGCGTGGTCGAAGTAGAGACCGACGAAGGCCTGATCGGCCACGGCCTGACGGCGATCACGCAGGAGAAGGTGGCCGAGTCCATCATCACCCACGTGCTCGCGCCCGCCCTCATCGGCACCGACCCGCTGGCGCACGAAGCGCGCTGGGAGCAGATGTACTGGCTCACCGCCTCGCGCGGGCAGACCGGCTATGCGCAGCACGCCATCGCCGCCATCGACGTGGCGCTGTGGGACATCAAGGGCAAGGCGCTGAAGCAGCCGATCTGGCGGTTGCTCGGCGCGGCGCGCAAGGAGCTCGACATCTATGCCACCTTCGGTTTCGAGTTCCTCGACATCGACGGCCTGCGAAGCGCGGTCAAGTCGCTGTCCACCGAAGGCGTGGAGCACCTGAAGATGGTGGTGGGCTTTCGCGCGCTGCCGCGCCGCGAGAGCCGCAGCCTGATGTCCGTGATCCAGGAAGACGCCCGGCGCGTGCGCGCGGTGCGCGAGGCCGCGGGCGACGAGGTCTCGCTCTACATGGACGCCAACTGCGGCCTGGACGCGTACCACGCCGAGCGCCTGATCCGCCTGACCGCCGACTGCAACCTCGGCTTCTTCGAAGAGCCGATCACGCAGAACGACGTGCTCGCCATGGCCGACCTGCGCGCGCGCACCGGCATGCCGCTGACCTGCGGCCAGAACGAAGGCCTGGCCTACCGCTTCCGCGACTGGCTCATGGCGCGCAGCGTGGACTTCGTGCAACCCAACGTGGTCATCACCGGCGGCTTCACGCAGTGCGTGCGCATCGCCGCGCTGGCCAACGCCTTCAACGTCTCCATCACCAGCGGCGGCGCCTACCCGCTGCACAACATGCACCTGCAGGCCGGCGTGGGCAACGGCACCAAGGTCGAGTGGCACCTGCCGGTGGTGGCCATGATGAAGCACCTCTACCAGGGCTTCCCCGAGCCCGTGGGTGGGCGCATCACCATGTCGGAAGCGCCGGGCCTGGGCTTCGCCCTGATCCCCGGCGCCGTGCAGGCGCTGCGGGCCTGACGCCGTGATCCTGAACGTCGACGACTTCGAGGCCGCCGCGCGATCGCGCCTGCCGCGCGCGCTCTACGGCTTCGCGGCCAACGGCTCGGAGCGCGGCGCTTCGGTGCAGGCCAACGCGCGCGCGTTCGAGCGCTGGGCCTTCGTGCCGCGCACGCTGGTGGACGTGGCCTCCGTGAAGCAGGACACCACGCTGTTCGGCACCACTTACGCCTCGCCCTTCGGCATCGCGCCCATGGGCGGCTGCGCGCTGTTCGCGCACCGCGCGGACCTCGCGCTCGCGCTGGGCGCGCGCGCCGGCGGCGTGCCCTTCGTGCTCAGCGCCGCCTCCAGCGTGCCGCTGGAGCAGGTGATGGAAGCCGCGCCCGGCAGCTGGTACCAGGGCTACGTGCCCGGTGACGAGGCGCGCATCACCGCCTTGCTGACGCGGCTGCGCAGCGCCAAGGTGGACGTGCTCGTCGTTACGGTGGACGTGCCCATTGCCTCCAACCGCGACCGCGACCGGCGCCTGGGCTTCACCATCCCGCTCAAGCCGCGCCTCTCGCTCGCCGTGGACGGCGTGCTGCACCCGCGCTGGCTGTGCGGCACCTTCGCGCGCACCCTGCTGGCCGACGGCATTCCGCGCCTGCCCAACTTCGGCGGCGAGGCCACGGGCCGGCCCATCATCGCCACGCCCACGGCCGCCGCCCGCTCGGACCGCGACCGCTTCACCTGGGCCCACGTGGCCTTCATCCGCCGCCAGTGGGGCGGGGCGCTGCTCATCAAGGGCGTGCTCAGCGCCGACGACGCGCGGCTGGCGCGCGAAGCCGGCGTGGACGGCCTCATCGTCTCCAACCATGGCGGGCGCCAGCTCGATGGCGCGGCCGCGCCGCTGGACGTGCTGCCCGAGGTGCTGGACGCGGCGGGCGAGCTGCCGGTGTGCCTGGATGGCGGCATCCGGCGCGGCACCGATGCGCTCAAGGCCCTCGCGCTCGGCGCGCGCCTGGTCTTCGTGGGCCGCCCCATGCTGTACGCCGCCACCGTCGGCGGGCAGGCCGGGGTCGAGCAGGCGATCGGCATCCTGCAGAGCGAGATCAAGACCAGCCTGGCCCTGCTGGGCTGCACCCGCATCGACGAACTTCGGCCTTCCCACCTTCGCCTGTCATGAGCACCACCACCCATTCGGCCCAGGTCCTGATCGTGGGCGGCGGCCCGGTCGGCCTCACGCTCGCCATCGACCTCGCACAACGTGGCATCGACGTGCTGCTGGTCGAGCAGCGCCCGCGCGGCGAACGGCCCGAGGCCAAGTGCAACCACGTCTCGGCGCGCTCCATGGAGATCTTTCGCCGCCTCGGCGTGGCCAAGGCCTTGCGCGACACCGGTCTGCCGGCCGACCACCCCGCCGACGTGGCCTACCGCACCACCTTCACCGGCGACGAACTCTCGCGCATCCCCATCCCCTCGCGGCGCGACCGCTACACCGCCACGCAAGGCCCCGACACCGGCTGGCCCACGCCCGAGCCGCCGCACCGCATCAACCAGATCTACCTGGAGCCGGTGCTGTTCGACCACGCGCTGGCCACGCCCGGCCTGCGCATCCTCACGCACACCCGCATTGAAGACCTCGCGCAGGACGACACGGGCGTGAGCGCCCAGGCCGTGGACATCGCCAGCGGCGGCACGGTGATGCTGCGCGCCGACTACCTCATTGGCTGCGATGGCGGTCGTTCTCTCGTGCGCAAGAAGATCGGGGCCGCGCTGCACGGGGTGGAAGTGGTGCAGCGCGTGCAGTCCACCTTCCTGCGCGCGCCCGACCTGCTGCAACGCGCCAAGCACCCACCGGCCTGGGCCACCTTCTCGTACAACCCGCGCCGCAGCGGCAACGTGTACGCCATCGACGGCATCGAGACCTTCGTGGTGCACAACTACCTGCGCCCCGGCGAGACCGACTTCGAGTCGGTGGACCGCGACGCCTGCATCCGCACCATCCTCGGCGTGGGCGCCGACTTCCGCTACGACGTGATCTCGAAGGAAGACTGGATCGGCCGCCGCCTCGTGGCCGACAAGCTGCGCGAGCGGCGCATCTTTATCTGCGGCGACGCCGCGCACCTCTGGGTGCCCATGGCCGGCTACGGCATGAACGCCGGCATCGCCGACGCCATGAACCTCTCGTGGCTGCTCGCGGGCCACCTGCAGGGCTGGGCCGGACCGCGCGCCCTCGATGCCTACGAAGCCGAGCGCCTGCCCATCACCGAACAGGTGTCGCGCTTCGCCATGAACCATGCCATTGCGCTGCAGAAGGAGCGCGAGAGCGTGCCACCCGACCTGGAAGCCGAAGGCCCGACAGGTGTGGCTCTGCGCGCCGCCGCCGGCAAGACCCTGTACGACCTCAACGTGAAGCAGTACTGCTGCGCGGGCCTGAACTTCGGCTACTTCTACGACACCTCACCCTTGATCGCGCCCGACGGTGAAAGCCCGCCCGGCTACACCATGGACACGTTCACGCCCTCCACCGTGCCGGGCTGCCGCACGCCGCATGTGTGGCTGGATGATGGGCGCTCACTCTACGACGCGATGGGTGATGGGTTTGCGCTGCTGAGCACCGACCCCCAGGCGAATGCGGGCCCTTTGCTCGACGCCGCGAAGCAGCGCGGCCTGCCGCTGCGCGTGGTGGACCTGGCTTCGGCCGACGCCGCTGGCGTCTACCGCCACCGCTGGGTGCTGTCCCGGCCGGACCAGCATGTGGCCTGGCGCGGGGATGAACTGCCGGCCGATCCCCTGGCCTTGATTGATCGGGTGCGCGGCGCTTAGCGCTGTGGATATACTGATTTCGGTTTACATTTAAGTGGGCGTTGCAGGCTCACCATCAGTGGGGAGGCCGTTCGGCGCGTTGCACTGCCTTGTTTCATAGCTGGCCGTCCCTGAAACCGACCATCATGGAGGGGCTCGTGAAACTGCGACGTGTCATCAATGGCGAGAAAACCATCAAAGACGTGGGATCGTGGAAAACAGGCGAAAAGATGCCCAGGACCGCGTTCCCCGTGCGCGGAGCGGGGTTCAAGGTGCCGGGCAAGTACACATGGCGTATCGTTCGATTCCTGTGCGAAGGCGAGTCGTTTCGCCTTCTGATGGCGTATCGGCTGGACTTGCAGCGTGCGATGTTCTACCTGGGCAAGGAGGTCGTGTCTGAGATGCTGGTTCTCTGCCGATATGAGTTCCACGCAGACGAGCCGGGGTGGCACATGCACTGCATCTGTGATGACAAGGACAAAACCTCCGGGCGGTTGACCTGCGATGACAAGCGTCTGCCTCACTGGGCTTCGTTTCATCGGGAGTTGACACTGGGCATCACACGCGCCGAGGATGCTTACAAGCGTGCGGACCGGGTGTTCCGGCTGTCCAAAACCCCGCCCTACGAGTTGGAGGGTCAACCATGGCAAGCATGATCAAAGAAGAACTGTGCCAGGCGTTCTGCGGGATGCTGTCGGTCCATGAGATACCGGCCGGTTATGCCGTAGGCACCGGTCATGAGGGCATGAATGGAGATCACATCGGCTTCTACGTGATTGGACCTGACATCGCTGGTCGATACGTGGTTCAGGACGACGGCCTCACGATGGCCACGCTGGAAGCATCTGGCGTTGACCTCACCAACAAGTCGCGCAGTGCGATGCTTTCTGAATTGCGAGAGCAATACGCGGTCCTTTTCGATCAGGAGTCCGGGGAGTTGAAGACGGACCACATCGATCAGCAGGAAGTCGGGCGCGTCGCCATGCGTTTTATCGCCTTCATGTTGCGGGTGCAGGATCTGTTGCTGACGACGCAGGAACGCACGCTCAGCACATTTCGAGAGGACGCATCGGTTCTGATTCGCCAGATCGCAGGCGATCGAGCTGAGATCATCGAGAACTACGTCGTCAGTCCACTGATCTCGGATGTTTCCGCAGAGCTTGCGATCCTCGCTCCCAACCGACCACCGGTGGCGGTCTTTTTTGGTATCGACGATTCGCATGTGATGGAAGCGTTGCTCTTGCAGTCGTATGCCGAAAACAAGAAGGTCGATTGCAAGGTGATCGCACTTCTGGAGACGGAAGGCGCTGTCAAAGGCAAGACCCGCCAGCGTGCGAACAACCACCTCACTGCGGTTCCCAACTTCCGTGGTGACGAGGAAGCCGCTTGCAAGCGCATCGTGCGAGAGGCGTTGGGCATTGACCCGACCGTTCATTGACGTCTGTGTATACTTCTTTTGTTGTACAAAATATGTGCAACCGGGATTGGCGTCCCGAACCCTGAAAATTGACGAAGTGGCTGCAACAAGTGCGTTGCAGCCACTTCCTTCTTCTTGTCTGTGTCACTTTTATGGTGGCCCGGGCGGGGAGACGCAAGTCTCGCCGGAGTTGACTTTCAGGGCCGGTACGCCAACCTGCTTGGGCCACCGCCACCTCACAAGGGTGGCGGTGACATCACCAGTCAGCAACAGGAAGGCACATGCAACACGCTCCTTTCGTGGCCACACGGCGACCCCGCCTGGCCCTGCTCATCGACGCCGAGAACTTCAGCGCCCGCAAGGCCCTGCGGCTCATGTCCCACGTCGCCGACCGGGGCGACGCCATCATCCGCCGCGCCTACGCGGACTGGACCAGTCCCCGGCAACTGACCTGGCGCAAGATCCTGCACGTGCAGGGCATCCGCCCCATCCAGCAGTTCCACTACGCCCACCACAAGAACGCCTCGGACGCCGCGCTCATCATGGACGCCATGGAACTCAAGACCCAAAGCCCCCGGCTCGACGGCATCTGCATCGCCTCGTGCGACAGCGACTTCACCGGCATCGCCGGGCGCATCCGCGAAGCCGACATCGCGGTCTACGGCTTCGGCCGGCCCGATGCGTCACCCGCTTTCGTGTCGGCTTGCAACCACTTCATCTTTCTGTAGACCGACCTGGCCGCGGTCGACCGACGACGAACCCGGTCATCAGCAAAGCCGCGAACGCGAGCATCCCGAGCGCGGCCGACAGCCACAGGGCGCCCGCGCCCCACCGGTCCAGGCAGAGCCCGAACAGCATTGCGCCATACGGGCGGGCACCATCAGCAGCCCTTGCCGGGCCCCATAGCCCTGCGGACCGAACAGGACGAGGGGCAAGGTGCCCTTGGCGATCGTCAGGATGCCGTTGCCGGCGCCGTGCAGCACGGCGAAGAGGGCGGCCACCGGGGCGCCTGCCATCAGCAGTACCGCGGCGCCCACCGGGTGCAAGAGCGCTGCCAGTCGCGCAGACAACAGTGGATGGACTCGACGCAGGAATCCGAACTCCAGGAGGCGCCCGGCAACCTGGGCTGGGCCGACGAGTGCACCGATCGCGACGGCCGCACCCAGGCTGGCACCGCTGGCTTGGAGGAGGTGTGGCAGGTGCGCTGCCATGGCTGTGCTGATGCACCACGTCGCGGCGAACACGGAGGCCAGCAGCCAGCTGGCGAATCGCGCGTTCGAGGTTGCACCGCCGCCACTTGCAGCAACGTTGGTTGGCGCATCGGGTTCGATGGGTGGGATGCCGGGTCGGGCGACTTGCGGCACGCAGGCGTTGAGTGGCGCCCCGAGCACGAGATGCAACGCCGCCCACATTAAGCACGCACCGCGCCATCCGAACTGCGCTTCGAGGAGCGTCGACAGCGGCCAGCCGACCGTGCTGGCGAAGCCCGCCAGCAACGTGATCCCGGTGATGGCGCTGCGCGAGTCTCGACCGTAGAGCCGCACCAAGGCCGAGAACGCCGCCTCGTACAGTCAGCCCCCCATCCCGATGCCGATGAGCATCCAGGCGGCAAAGAGGCCGGCGGCACCTTTCGCCGCGCCGAGCACCACCAGACCAGTGGCGAACACGAGGTTGGTGCCCATCAAGACAGGCCGGCCGCCCCACCGGTCGATGGCCCGGCCGGCATAGGGCCCGAGCAACGCGGAAACCACGAGGGCGAAGGAGAAGGCGGCGAAGACCGTCGACACCGGCACATCGAGATCCCGCGCCATCGGACCTGCCAGCATGGCGGGCAGGTAGTAGGACGACGCCCAGGCCAGCGTCTGCGCCGCGCCCAGGGCGGTGACAACGCCGGCCTGCGCGCTGACCCTCATAGGGCCTTCTGGTTGACCCGCTTCGAGAGTTCGGCCGCGCTTTCCTTGCGTTCGCTGTATCGGTCGACAAGGTACGGTACGGCATCGCGCGTCAGCAGCGTGAACTTGAACAGCTCTTCCATGACGTCGACCACCCGGTCGTAGTACGCTGAAGGCTTCATCCGTCCGGCCTCGTCGAACTCGAGGAAAGCCTTGGCGACGGATGACTGGTTCGGGATGGTCAGCATCCGCATCCATCGGCCGAGCACACGCATCTGGTTGACGGCGTTGAACGACTGCGAGCCGCCAGACACCTCCATCACCGCCAGCGTCTTGCCTTGCGTGGGCCTCACGGCGCCCACGGCCAGGGGAATCCAGTCAATCTGCGCCTTCATGATGCCGGTCATGGCACCGTGCCGTTCGGGAGAGGTCCACACCATGCCTTCAGACCACTCGGCCAGCTGGCGCAGCTCCTGAACCTTCGGGTCGATGTCCGGTGCGCCGTCGGGAAGGGGAAGCCCGGCCGGATCGAACACTTTCACTTCGCCCCCCATGGCCTCGAGAAGCCGCGCGGCTTCGAGCGTCAGGAGCCGGCTGTAGGAGCGCTCGCGCAGCGAGCCATAGAGCATCAGGAAGCGTGGCCGGTGCGGGGATGGCTCACGCGCCACGAGCCGCTCGTGCGTCGGCACCTCGACCAGGTCGGCGTTGAGCGCCGGGAAGCTGGGCGGGTTCTCAAACACGGCGCACCCCATCGTCGACCACCCGTTCCCCATCTTCCTTGGTGAAAGGCGGGAGCTTCTGGGAGGGCAGGATCTCGAGGACTGCCTCCGAAGGGCGGCACAGCCGGGTTCCCAACGCCGTGACCACGATGGGTCGATTGATGAGGATGGGATGCGCCACCATGAAGTCGAGCAGCTCATCGTCCGACCACTTGAGGTCATCGAGTTTCAGCTCGGCATAGGGCGTTCCCTTCTGGCGGATGGCGTCGCGAACCGGCACGCCCATCGCGTCGATGAGGTGCTTCAGCTGCGCCTTCGAAGGGGGCGTCTTGAGGTACTCGATGACGCGCGGCTCCACGCCGCTGTGCCGGATCAATGCCAGGGTATTGCGAGAGGTTCCGCAGTCGGGGTTGTGGTAGATGGTGATGTCAGTCATGGTTAGAGGTGGCGCCTGGCGTCAGCGCGTCGTGAATGGCAGCGCCGATGCCTGCGCCGATGAGCTGCGCGGCCACGAAGCCCGGCACGCCGGACGGGGCAATGCCCGCGAAACTGTCGCTGAACATCCGGCCAAATGCCGCAGCGGGGTTGGCAAAGGACGTCGACGCCGTGAACCAGTAGGCCGCACCGATGTAGCAGGCCACCATGGCAGCCACCCTGCCCGGCGGGGCGCGCAGAATCACCAGCATCAAGCCCGCCGTCGCGACGGCCTCGGCCAGCCACTGGCCTGCGCCGCTGCGAAGCTTCGTGGAGAACTGAAAGAGGGTGGCATCGAACATCGCATGCGCGAGCCAGGCACCCAGCATGGCACCGCCCAACTGGGCGACGACGTAAGGCGCCGCCAGCGCGCGCGGCATGGTGCCGCGGGCTGCCATGACGAGCGACACGGCCGGGTTGAAATGCGCGCCGCTCACTGGTCCGAATACCTCGATGAGGATGTACAGACCGCCGACCGTGGCCAGGGTGTTGGCGAGCAAGGCGATGGCCATGTTGCCGCCGGCCAGTCGCTCGGCCATGATGCCGGAGCCGATGACCACGGTGAGCAGAAGCGCTGTGCCGAGCGCTTCCGCCAACAACTTCCTGGAGATGTCGTTCACGTTTCTCGCCGAGGGGTCAGCAGTTGCAAGCGTCGCCGGTGGCTTCCACCACGCAGGCGGCACCCTGACAGCAGTTGTCGGTGAGGTAGCCGACCAGTGCGTTCATGTTGTCGTAGGCCGCTCTGTAGATGAGGTGGCGGCTGGCGCGCTCCTGGGTCACCAGACCCGAGTTGGCCAGCTCTTTCAGATGGAAAGAGAGCGTGGCGGGGGGGACGCCCAAGGCGTCCTGAATGACACCGGGCGTGAGCCCGCTTTGTCCAGCCACCACCAAGGCCCGGAAAACTTCCAGGCGCAACGGGTGAGCCAGCGCCGCCAGTGCTTGAACGACTTCTTTTAATTCCATATTTCAACAATAGTCGAATTGAAGGGGGCAGTCAAGAGAGGACCTTGCGCCGGAATGTCACTAATCTTGTCGATTCCTGTGCTCCTGCTTCGTCGTACAGGCATCACCCACCCCAAGGAGCCACCCATGAAGTACCTCGGTCTTGCGTATTGGAACCCCGAGAAATTCGCCGCCATGGCGCCCGAGGACGTGCAGGCCCTGGTCAGCCAATGCCCGCCGCTGGACGAGAAGATGCAGGCCACCGGCAAGATGCTCGTGTCCGCATCGCTCGCCGAGCCGAAAGACTGGGTCTCGCTGCGCCCGCGCGGCGGCAAGCCGCAGATGACCGATGGCCCCTACACCGAGGCCAAGGAGATGGTGGGCGGGATGTTCATCATCGAGGCGGACAGCCGCGACGAGGCCCTGCGCCTGGCGAGCATGCACCCCGCCGCCACCCTGGGTGAGGCGGGCGGGTGGGGCGTCGAGCTGATTCCGCTGGATTTCTTCCTGGGTTGAGGGACGCCGCGCTGGCCGCGCCCACCTCGATCAGCGAGTCCTTCACGCTGGGCTGAGCCGCAGCGGCAGGCGGGCCCCATCAGCGGGTGCCGGGCCGGGGCGGGTTTGGAGCGAGAAGGGGATGGTGTCCACGAAGTCCTGCTGGACTTTGGGCGCGAGCTCGCTGTTGCTGAGCAACACCTGGATGTACTTGACGTAGGACTCGCGCACCGTTTCTGCGTACAGGCCCGACCAGCCGCGAAAGACGATGTCCTTTTCCAGCGGGGCGAGTTCGATCGCGTCCTGCAGCGCACCTTCGAGGCAATGGGCGTAGCGCACCGCGTCGAACGCGCTGGCGGCAAGGTCGAAGTCGAGGCGCTCCTGTTGCAGGATGCGCTCCAGGGCCGCCGACTCGTCGCGTGTGTTGGCGCCGATGCGCTTGGACAGGCGGTGCACGTTGTTGGAGCGCACGGGCGATGAGAGAGGGCCTTGCAGTTCGTTGCGAAACAGGGTCACGAAGCGGCCAGCGATCTGCCCGTGGCGCATGAGCAGTCGCAGCGCCAGTGAGCGTTCGATGGGCAGGTCCTTGGTGCGCGACTCGGTGTTCGCGTGGACGAACAGCAAGACCTTCCGCAGGTATTCGCTGACCAGCAGGGGCGCATCGTGGGTCGAGAATTCGGCCAGCAGGGTGCGCATGTCGGATCGGTACAGGGCCGCTGTCTGCTGCATGGTGCTCACTCCGGTGTGGGACGGTGCCATCTTCGTACCGTGGGGGGTATGCCGATCACCACATGCTTCAAGTGCTCCGCAGGTGGCACGAAGCGGGGCGGCGGCGGAATGAGCGGTCGCAGTCGGAGTGACAATCGGCGGTGCGTCCACCCGACCGGCCGCTCCACCCCTGTTTCACCATGCCCGCTTCGTCCCGCACCCCTCGCACCCTGGCCTCTGCCGCCGCCGATGGCCCATCGCAAGCCATGCTGGGCCTGCACGAGCCCGGCCACCTGTTCCGGCGCGCCCACCAGCATTCGGTGTCGTGCTTCAACGCGGTGTTCGGGCGGGCCGTCACGCCGCTGCAGTACGCCGCGCTGCGCGTGCTGCAGGAGCACCCGGGCATCGACCAGGTCACGCTGGCCGCGGCCATCGCGCTGGACACCTCCACCACGGCCGAGATCGCGGTGCGCCTGGAGCGCGACGGCTGGATCGTGCGCGAGCTGGGCGCGCGGCGCCAGCGCCGGCTGGAGCTCACGGCCGAGGGCCAGCGGGTGCTCAACGAGATGCTCCAGTCCGAAGCCGTGCTGGCCGACCGCATCCTCGCCACACTGGACGCCGGTGAGCGCGAGGTGCTCATGGGCCTGATGCACAAGCTGCTCGGCAAAACCCCCGCCTGAACCCGGTTGACGACCGGCCCCGGCTTGGGCTACCATTTGATTCAGTGTACTGAATGAAGGAGACGACATGAGCTGGATGCGCAATGCCTGGTATGTGGGTGCCACCTCGGTGGAGGTGGGCGATGCCCCCTTGGGCCGGCGCCTGTTGGGCGCCCGCATGGCTTTTTTCCGCGACGCGGAAGGCCGCGTGCAGGCGGTGGAGGATTTCTGCCCGCACCGGGGCGCGGCGCTGTCGCTGGGCCGCGTGTGCAAGGGTGAGCTGGTGTGCGGCTACCACGGCTTGGTCATGGGCGGCGACGGCGTGACCCGCTCGATGCCCGGCCAGCGCGTGGCGGCGTTCCCGCGCATCCAGCGCTTCGCGGTGGAAGAGCGTTACGGTTTCATCTGGGTCTGGGCGGGCGAGGCCGACCAGGCCGATCCCTCGACCATTCCGGTGCTCGAATGGCACGACAACCCGGCCTGGGCCTACGGCGGCGGCCTGTTCCACATCAAGGCCGACTACCGACTGATGATCGACAACCTGATGGACCTCACGCACGAGACCTACGTGCACTCGACCAGCATCGGCCAGCAGGAGATCGACGAGACGCCTTGCACCACGCGCCGAGAGGGCACCACGGTGGTGACCAGCCGCTTCATGGAGAACATCGAGGCGCCACCGTTCTGGCTTGATGCGCTGCGCGCCATCGGCGTGGAGGGCAACCCCAGGGTGGACCGCTGGCAGGTGTGCCGCTTCTCGCCGCCCAGCCATGTGCTGATCGAGGTCGGCGTGGCCCTGGCCGGCCAGGGCGGCTACGACGCGCCCGACGACAAGAAGGTCTACAGCGTGGTCACCGACTTCATCACGCCCGAGGTCGATGGCTCCATGTGGTATTTCTGGGGCATGGCGCGCCGCTTCCGGCCGCAGGACGCGGCGCTGACCGACCGCATCCGCGCCGGGCAGCACGGCATCTTCTCGGAAGACCTCGAAGTGCTGGAGCGCCAGCAGCAGAACCTGGACGCCTTCGCGCAGCGCAAGCTGCTCAAGCTCAACATCGACGCGGGCGGCGTGCAGGCGCGGCGCGTGATCGATGAACACATCGCGAAGGAAGCGGTGCCGGCGTAGAGATCAGGGCCCGCGCGCCGCTCACCGCGGTGGGCGGCGGCCGTACGCGGTCTGCGCCATGAGCAGCGTGGCCACGAGGGTGCGGATCAGCCACAGCGCCAGCCGCTCGAGCCAGGGCCCAGTGGGGGCGGGCGGCGGCGCGGCCACCGAGGCCGCGTGCATGTCCAGCCGGTCCCAGCCCAGGGACGCCAGCGCCTGGCGCTCGGCCGGGCTCGGGTCCGGGCTGTCGGCGATCACCACCTCCAATGTGCGAACGCCCTGGGCGCGCAGCGCCGTGGCCAGCGGCACCAGGTCGGCCCGCGCAGGTGGCCAGTAGACCCGCTCGCGCGCTCGCCGCACCGTGTCGAACACGATCACGGCGTGGCCCGCCACGGGCAGCGCGGCGACCCAGTCGTCTGCTGTCACCACCGCATCGGCCAGGCGCGGTGGCATGCGCAGAAAGCGCCGCGTGGTCAGCACCGTGACCTGGTCGTAGCGGGCGTCGCCCAGCGCGGCGTGCAAGGCGGCGCCGCCGGCACCGCCGCCCGCGCCGATCACCACCACGTGCCGCTCGGGCAGGGCGGGCCGCATCAGGCAAACGGCGCTGCCAGGGCGAACCACACGCCCAGCGCCACCGAGATGATGAAGGCGCCGTCCAGCAGGCCGGCGAGCAGGAAGACCTTGGGCTGCAGGGCTTCCATCATCTCGGGCTGGCGGGCCGAGGCCTCCAGGTACTTGCTGGCCATCACGCCGATGCCGATGCAGGAACCGAGGGCGCCCAGGCCGATCATGTGGCCGACGGCGAGGGGGAGCTGGCTGAGGTCTGACATGTGAAACTCCTTTCTGTTTGGACTGGCTTCACTGTGACGGAGGGGCGACATGAAATCCATGACGCGGGAGGTCATGGCGCTGCGATCACCTGCTTCCCTTCAACCCCCGAAGCCTGACCATCATGCACCGGCTGATCCCGCCCGAGAGGCGCCGAATGGGGGTCTCGCGCTGTCGGGTCGGCTGCCCTACACTGCGCAAATGGCGCCCGGCAGACTTGGGCGCAAGCTTGCCGAGCCCAAGCGCATCACGGAGGAGGCCGTCGTGACCCACCCGGTCCTGAGTTTCTTCAGCGACATCCGCATCCTGTCCGCCATCCTGATCGCGATGCTGGGCATGACCTTTCTGGCGCACGCCAGCGCCCGCTCATGGCCGTACGTGAAATGGCTGGCGGGTTCGGCGCTGGTGTTTGGGGTCACGCAGGGGCTGCTGGTGTCGGCGGACGCGCTGGGCTGGATCTCGGGCGAGGTCGCCGGCCCGGTGGGCTCCGCGATGGGCCTGGGCGCCCTGGCCGCCCTGCTGGCGGGCCTGCAGGCCTGCTTCACCCCGGGTGGCACACCGCCCTCGCGCGTGTTCGCCGCCGTGCTGGTGGGCGCCCCGGTGCTGGTGGTGGCGATGAGCGGCCTGATGGACGGTTGGGCCTTCGCCGGGCCGGCGGCGATCGCCCTCATCTTCACGGCAACCGCCTGCTGGCTGGCCTGGCTGTGGACGCGCGACGGCTGGGGCGGGCAGCTGGTGCTGGCCGTGTTGTGCCTGGGCTACCCCGTGCTGTTCGTGGTCGCCATGCTCTCCGACATGAGCCTGCTGCAGTTCCGCCAGGTCACGCCGTTGCCGGTGAGCATCGCCTACGTGTTCGTGATGACCCTGATCCTGCAGCGCGACTCGCTGATCCTCGCGCGCGAGCTGCGCGAGCGCGTGCGGGCCGAGCAGGCCCTGCAGCAGCTCACCGATTCGCTGGAAGAGATCGTGCGCAGCCGCACGCGCCAGCTCGAAGAGATCATCCAGGGTCTGCGCTCGTTCGCGGGCATGGTCTCGCACGACCTGCGTGGCCCCTTGCGCAACACCGCCGGCCTGGCCGATCTGGCGCTGGAGGACTACCGCGCGGGCAACACCGCCGGGGCGGAGCGCTCGCTGGAGCTGATCCGCCGCGAGGCGCGGCGCGCCACCGACATGGTGAGCGACCTGCTCACGCTGGCCAAGGTGGACCAGGGGCCGCCCAGCCCCGAGGCGGTGGACATGCAGGCCCTGCTGCGCGAATGCCTGCAGTCGCTGGCCGTGCAGTTCCCGCAGGCGCCCGAGGCGGTGCAGGCCGCGCCCCTGCCGGTGGTGCAGGCCGATGCGGGCCTGATGCGCCACGTGCTGATGAACCTGCTGGGCAATGCGCTGAAGTTCGGTGCCGAGCGGCGCGACCTGCACATCGCGCTCGACGCCCGCGAGGAAGGCGGTTTCTGGCGCTTCTCGGTGGCGGACAACGGGCCGGGCTTCGATCCCGACAAGAGCGGGGAGCTGTTCAAGCCGTTTTCCCGGCTGGACGAGCGCCAGGCCGGCGGCACGGGCCTGGGGCTCACGGTGGTCAAGCGCGCGGTGGAGCGGCACGGCGGCACGGTTGGCGCGTGGTCCTCGCCCGGCGAGGGCGCGGCCTTCTGGTGGACCCTGCCGGTGACGGCTGCCCCCCAGGGTTGAGAAAGCGGCTTCAGGCGCGCTGCTCGCCGTCTTGCATCGCCAGGCTTTGCACGATGCCCTCGAAGGCCCGGGCGGCGTTCGGAGAACCGTGGATCATGGAGAGGAAGGCGTGCAGCAGGCCCGGGCAGCGCACGGTTTCGCAGTCCACGCCCGCCGCCGTCAGGCGTTCGCCGTAGGCTTCGCCCTCGTCGCGCAGCGGGTCGCACTCGGCGGTGAAGATGCGCGCGGGCGGCAAGCCGGCGAGGTCGGTGGCCTGCAGCGGTGAGGCGTCGGGGTGGCGGCGCGCCGCCGTGTCGGGGCAGTAGTGGTCCCAGAACCAGCGCATGTCGTCCGCGCTCAGCAAGTGGCCCTGCGCGAAGTCGCGGTAGCTGGCGGTGTCGAAGCCGGCGTCGGTCACCGGGTACACCAGCACCTGCAAGTCCACCGGCCGCGCCCCGGGCAGCTCGCGCAGGCGCCGTGTGGCCACGGTGGCCAGGGTGGCGCCGGCGCTGTCGCCCATCGCGATCAGGCGCCGCAGGGGTTGGCGCAGCCAGGTCGCACCGGCCTGGCCGCCTTGCAGCAACGCGGCGATGGCGTCGTCCACCGGGCCGGGGTGGGGGCTCTCCGGGGCCAGGCGGTAGTCCACCGACAACACGGCCGCGTGGGTGCGGGCCGCCAGCGTGGCGGTGAACGGGTCGTGGTCGGCCACCGAGCCCAGCACCCAGCCGCCGCCATGGAAGTAGACGATCAGGTCGCCGTTGCAGGCTTCGGGCACGTAAAGGCGCGCGGGCAGCGGGTGGCCCTCGGGCGTGGGCAGGGCGAGGTCTTGCACCCGGGCCACCGGCAGGCCCTCGCCGAACAGGCTTTTCATCAGGGTGGGGAAGGCACGCGCCTCCACCGCGGTGCAGGCCGAGAAGGGCTTGCGGCCGGCGGTGCGAACACGTTCGAGGAGGTCGAGGGTGGGCGTGTCAAAGGTCATGGGACTCCGGGCGGTGGAATGAATTCGCGGTGAGTTGACAGGGCAACCGATGGTAGTCCCGTTGATCCATGGGATGGCACTCACGTGAGTCGGGCAACGGCGTGCGCGCGTCGCGTGAGAAAGCCCGCTCAGCGCGGGCTCTTGTTCGGGTGTCGCGCACCGATGTTATGGTCGCGCGTTTTTCTTCAACGCTGAAAGGATGTTCGATGCTGGCCCGCCGACTTGTCTGGACCTTGCTGCTGGTGCCCCTCCTGCTGGTGGGCTGCGGCAAGACCGATCCTCAGGCCGCGCTCGAAGCGGCGGTGCAGAAGCTGCAGGACAGCCTGGAGGCGAAAAAGACCGGGGCCGTGATGGACCAGCTGCACCCGAGTTTCCAGGCGGGCGAGGGCATGGACCGCGAGTGGGCCAAGCGCACGATGGCGCTCATGTTCATGCGCTATGCCAACATCAAGATCATCGCCGTCACACGCAGCAGCCGCATCGACAGTGGCAGTTCGCAGGTGGGCCACACCGACGCCAAGGTGGTGGTGACGGGCGCGCAGGGGCTCATTCCCGAGCGCGCCGAACCCTATGCCGTCCAGCTGCAATGGCGGCTGGACGGCAGCGAGTGGAAGCTGATCGAACTGCATTGGGAGTGAATGTCCGAGGCCTGGGTCGGACTGGGCCTACAGACGCTTCCGCTACCCCTTCCTAGCATGGTGAATCCAGGGGCGGTGCCCCCCGCGCCGCCTCGCTCTCAGGAGGTTCACACCATGTTTGCATCCATTTGTCACCACCCCCGCGGCTGGGTGGCCGCAGCGGCACTCGCCGTCTGCCTGCCTGCGGCCTGGGCCGCCGGCCCCGACAAGGCCGCGATCGAAGCCGCCTACCAGCGCGATCGCGCCGCCTGCCAGGCCCTCAGCCCCACGCAGGACCGCACCAGCTGCCTGCGCGATGCGGGCGCGCACCGCGCGCAGGCCCTGCGCTCCGGCATCCGGGGCGGCACGTCGCCGCAAGACCTTGAACGCAACGCGCTGCAACGCTGCCAGCGGCACACCGGCGAACAACGCACGATCTGCGAGCGCATGGCGCGCGGCGAAGGCTCGGTGTCCGGCTCCGTTCAGGGCGGCGGCACCATTCGCGAGTTGGTGACGCAGGAGACCCTGCCGGTGCCCCCACCACCACCGCCGCCGCCCCAGGCGCCCGTGTTGTCGCCGCCGCTGCAGCCGGCGCCCATGTCCCCACCACCGTCGCTCTCGCCACCGCCTTCGATGAACCCGACGCCCGCGCCGCTGCCACCAACGGCCCCGCTGCCGTCGCGCTAAGGTTCAGGTCAGAGCCAGTACTCCCACATCCGCGCGAAGAATTCCTTGAAGCGCAGGTTCAGGCCGCGCCGCTTCCATTCTTCGAGCGTGACCTGTTTCGACGCCGCGAGATCGGCGTCGAACAGCTTCTGCAACTGGGCGTTGAATTCCGCGCCCAGCACCACGGCGTTGAGTTCGTAGTTGTGCAGGAAGCTGCGCCAGTCCAGGTTGGTGGATCCGATGGTGGACCACACGCCATCGACCGACCCCGTCTTGGCGTGCAGGATCACGCCCTGGCGCTCGTAGATCTTCACGCCGGCCTTGAGCAGCTGCGTGTAGTAGTTGCGCCCGGCGTGGAAGATCAGCCACGAGTCGGTCTTGCCCGGCAGGATGAGCTTCACGTCCACACCGCGCCGCGCCGCGTCTTCCAGTGCCGTCAGCAGTTGCGGGTCGGGCGCGAAGTAGGCATTGGTGAGGTACACGGTGGTTTCCGCGCTGCCAATGGCGGAGAGCAGCGTGGCGTAGATCGCGCTGTAGCTGTCCTTGGGTGAGCTGCCGATGGCGCGCACCACGTCCGAGCCGGCGCGCACCGGGGTGGGGTAGTAGTTGCGCGCGACCATGGGCTCGCCCTTCTGTGCCGCCCAGGCCTCCAGGAACAGTTTCTGGAACTCCGCCACCACCGGGCCCTGCAGCTGCACATGCGTGTCGCGCCAGGGGATGCCGTCGATGTCGCTCTTTTTCCCATCCGTCTTGCCGCTGCTGCCCGACCCCATCGACAGGGAGCCGCTGGAGTACACGCCGCTGATGTTGATGCCGCCCAGGAAGGCGATGCGGCCATCCACGATCAGCAGTTTGCGGTGGTCGCGCTCATTGAGTTCCCATTCCTTGCGCGCCTGCGCGGGATTGATCGGATTGAACTCGACGACCTTGATGCCGGTATCGGCCAGGCGCTTGAAGAACTCGTCGGGTGTGCCGAGGGTGCCCACGCTGTCGTGGATCAGGTGCACCTGTACGCCCTGCAACTGTTTGGCCATCAGCGCGGCCGCGAACTGCTGCCCCACCTCGTCGTCGTCGAGGATGTAGGTCTCCAGGTGGATGTGGTCCTTGGCCGTGTCGATGGCCGCGAGCATGGCCTTGTAGGTGGCCGGGCCGTCCTCCAGCAGATCGACCTTGTTGCCGGCGGTCAACGGGCTGCCGACGATGGCCTCTTCCAGCGCGAGGTGCCGCGAGAGCACGTCGCTGCCCTGGCCACCCGCGCGCAGGCGCTCCAGGATGGCGCGGCTGCGCTCGGCCGACAGCGGGCCTTGGGAGCCTTCGAGGCGAACGGGCGGCGGGCGCCGGTCCAGATCCGGCACCACCCGCGGCAGGCTTTTGCAGCCGACCAGGCCGAATGCGAGCAGCAGACCCGCCGTCAGGCCCTGGGCCCTTCGCCATGATCCGTGGGGCTGGTGCAACATGCTTCGAACCTCTTTTGTGACTTTGTTGTGAACGGCGGCGGGCATGGTGTGCAGGCGAGTTGTAACGAATGGTATGTTCAACGCATTGACATTTTGTTGAGTGTTCATCATGTTGCATCACCTTTCTGCCGCCCGTTGGATGTCCTTGTGTTCCGCTGTGCTGTTGGCGGCTTGTGGCGGAAGCGGGGGAGGGGCTGGCGCGCCCACGGGGCCCGCCCCTTCAACGACGATCAGCCTGAGCGTTCCTGAGCTGGCCCTCGCGGTATCGGGCAAGGCGCGCATTGTCACGGTGACCAACACTGGCTCAGCGCCTGCGTTGTCCGTCATTTACTCCTTGACGCCAGCAACGCCAGTGGCTGTCAACACGGTGTCGAGTTGCAGTACGCTGGCTCCTGGTGCCTCCTGCCAGATCACCATCACGCCCGGCGCCTCGGCGACGGCGGCGCCAGGCATCACCAACCCGACGCCCATCACAATGAACGTGGGTGGCGTCAACACCAACCTTTCGACGACCGCGTTGCATGTACTGGACTACGGCAGCGTTTTTCAAAATGGTTATGTGTTCGCGCTGGATGACACCACGTCCAATGCCACCAGCGTGGGTGGCAAGGTTGCGGCGCTGAATGACCTGGCTTCGGCCCTCCCCTGGAGCACCACGTCAGCGCTGATCAATGCAGCCAGCCTGAACGATGGAATGGCCAACACACAGGCCATCGTGACCATCTACGATGCCCTTTCCGTCTCGCGCGCCGACTACGCGGCGGGCGCCTGCACTGCACTACCTAGCAATGGCCAGAACCCCTGGTACTTGCCCGCCATTTGCGAGATGAGTTCGGCTGCCGCTGGCTGCACGCCGGGCCAACCCAACATGCAGACCAACCTGGTCGACACCAACGGCACGCTGACGGGTCCGGTCACATGGCATTGGAGTTCCACCGAATCACTGGCACAGCCCGTGACGCAAAGTATCCAACACCAATTCGCGACAGGTGGCACGTCGAGTCAGCGATCGGAACCCAAGGGCTCTTCGTTCAGTGCCCGCTGCGTACGAGTCATCAAGACCCTTTGACGCGCGGTCCGCTCTTGAGTCAAGTCACCGGCGCCGGGTTGAACAGCACCAGCGCGTTGTGCAGCTTCCAGCGCTCGGCCCAGGTCTGCCGGCGGCCGCTGGCCACGTCGAGCATGAGGTGGAACAGCGCCCAGCCCACGTCCTCGATGCTGGCCGTGCCGTCGGCGATCGTGCCGGCGTTGAGGTCCATCAGGTCGTGCCAGCGCCGCGCCAGGTCGCTGCGGGTGGCGACCTTGATCACCGGCACCGGTGCCAGCCCGTAAGGCGTGCCGCGCCCGGTGGTGAACACGTGCAGGTTCATGCCCGCGGCCAGCTGCAGCGTGCCGCAGATGAAGTCGCTCGCGGGCGTGGCGGCGTAGGTCAGGCCTTTGGCCTTGAGCTTCTCGCCGGGTGAGAGCACGTTGCTGATCGGCGCGCTGCCCGACTTCACGATCGAGCCCATGGCCTTCTCCACGATGTTGGACAGGCCGCCTTTCTTGTTGCCCGGCGTGGTGTTGGCGCTGCGGTCCACGCTGCCGCGTTTCAGGTAGGCGTCGTACCAGGCCATCTCGCGCACCATGGCCTGGGCCACCTCGGGCGTGGTGGCGCGCGCGGTGAGCTGGGCGATGCCGTCGCGCACCTCGGTGGTCTCGGAGAACATCACGCTCGCGCCGGCACGCACCAGCAGGTCGGTGCAGAAGCCCACCGCCGGGTTGGCCGTGACGCCGGAAAACGCGTCGCTGCCGCCGCACTGCACGCCCACCACGAGTTCGCTGGCCGGCACGGTCACGCGCTGGCGCGCGTTCAGGCGCTTCAGGTGTTCTTCGGCCTGGCGCAGGATGGACTCGACCATGGACATGAAGCCCACGTGCGCGTCGTCCTGCAGGCAAACGGTGTCTAACCCCCCCGCGCCGCTGCGCGGCTCCCCCCCTGGGAGGGGGGGCACACCCTGTGGCCCGGCGAAGCCGGTTCCACGGGCGTTCTGGATCGGGATCGCGTCCGAGGGAAACAGGCGCTCGGGCTGCAGCTTCTCGCAGCCCAGGCTGACCACCATCACCTCGCCGCCGAAGTTGGGGTTCAGGCTGATGTGGCGCAGCGTGCGGATGGGAATGACCGCGTCGGGCGCGTCGATGGCCACGCCGCAGCCGTAGCCGTGTTCCAGCGCGACCACATCGTCCACGTGCGGGTACTTGGGCAGCAGCTCGGCCTTGATGCGCTTCACTGCGAAGTCGGTGACGCCGGCCACGCACTGCACCGTCTGCGTGATCGCCAGGATGTTGCGCGTGCCGACCGAGCCGTCCGGGTTTCGGTAACCCTCGAAGGTGTAGCCCTCCAGCGGGGGCTGTGGCTCGGGCTTTACCGTGGCCATGGGCAGGTTCTCCAGGCCGCGCGCCTCGGGCATCTGCAGCAGGCGCTCGTGCACCCAGCTGCCGGCCGGGATGGGGTCCAGCGCATGGCCGATGGGCACGCCGTAGCGCAGCACCGCCGCGCCGCGCGCCAGATCCACCAGCGCCACCTTGTGCCCTTGCGGCACCCGGTCGCGCAGCACCACGGCACCGCCGGGCAGGGCGGTGCCGGCCGGCAGGCCGCCGTCGTTGGCCACGATCGCCACGTTGTCGGCGGCGTGCATGCGGATGGTCAGCGGCGCTGCGGCCGGGGGGGAAGCCAGGGTTTCGGGCATGCGCATCTCCTATGATTCAGCGCGCATCGCTGGCCGTTTGAGGCTACGATGTGATCAATTTGGTACCGGTACCATTTTAAGCCGCAAATGAAAGAAACCGACAACACCCGGCGTTCGCGCCGTGGCAGCGGGGCCATCACCCTGCGCGACGTGGCCAGGCTCGCGGGCGTGGCGCCCATCACCGCCTCGCGCGTGCTCAACACGCCGGAGCAGGTGTCGGTGGACGTTCGCAAGAAGGTGCTGGACGCGGTGCAGAAGACGGGTTACGTGCCCAACCGCATGGCGGGCGGACTGGCGTCCTCGCGCAGCCGGCTGATCGCGGCGGTGGTGCCCAGCACGGTGATGTCGGTGTTCATGGAGACCATCGAGTCGCTCAATGGCACCTTGTTCGATGCGGGTTACCAGCTGATGCTGGGCCAGTCGAGCTACTCGGCCAGCCGCGAGGAGTCGCTGCTGGAGGCCATCATCGGCCGCCGGCCGGATGGCATCTTTCTCACCGGTGTGCTGCACTCGGGCAAGGGCCGCACGCGCCTGCTGGCGTCGGGCATTCCGGTGGTGGAGACCTGGGACCTGACGCCGGCGCCGATCGACATGTTGGTGGGTTTCTCGCACGCCGACATCGGCCGCGAGGTGGCGAAGTTCCTGATCGGCAAGGGACGGCGGCGCCTGGCGATGATCCGCGCGGACGACGAGCGCGCGGACCGGCGTGCCAAGGCGTTTGCGGCCGAGGTGGCGCGCAGCGGGCTGGCCGAGGCGAAGGTGGAGGTGGTGGACGTGGGGGCTTCGCGCACGATCAAGAGTGGGCGGGATGCATTGGCCCGCCTGTTGGAGATCGAGCCCGAGGTGGACGCGGTGTTCTGCAGTTCGGACCTGCTGGCTTCAGGGGTGGTGACGGAGGCGCGGGTGCGCGGCATCGACATCCCGGGCCGTCTGGCCATCGTGGGTTTCGGCGACGTGCCTTTCGTGGCGGACATGGTGCCGGCACTGAGCACGGTGCACATCAACGGCGCGGACATCGGGCGCATGGCGGGGCGGTGTCTGATCGACCGGGCCGAGGGGCGGGAGGTGGCCCAGCGGGTGGTGGATGTGGGGTTTTCCATCGTCGAGCGGGAAACCACCTGAGTTCTTTCTCCGGCTGATCCGGTCGTCGAGGGTGGGGGTGGCCGGCTCCGCTCATGTCCTCCGAACCGGCTGCGCCGGTTCTCCCCCTTTACTTCGCTGCGCCGGCCACCCCCACCCTCGACGACCTCGTTGGCACCTGTGCGGTCAGTCGCGTGGGGCGCCTGCATCGCTTCTGGCGCGGGAGTGGTCGGCGCTCTGCGCAGCGGGGTAAAGGAGGAGCCCCGGCGAAGCCGGGGCGGGGGACACCCGCGGAGCAGAGCGCCGGCCGCTCCCGCGCCCGCGAGGTGCCTCTCAACCCACCCCGCCCAAAAGCTCAACCAAAAAAACCGTTTGACGCCCCTATTTGGTACCGGTACCATCCGCATCACCTGCATTTGGTACCGGTACCAAATGGAGCCCTTCGTCACACGATTTCAACGACAGGAGACAAGACACATGAAGAAGCTGCTGTGCGCGCTCGGCGCGTCCATGACCCTGACCGCCGCCATGGCCTGGCCGGAAAAGCCCGTCACCATCATCGTGCCCTTCCCCCCCGGCGGCTCCACCGACCTGATCGCCCGCACCCTGCAACCCAAACTGCAGGAAAAATTCGGCGGCACCTTCGTGGTCGACAACAAGGCCGGCGCCACCGGCACCATCGGCGCCGCGCAGGTCGTGCGCTCCGCACCCGACGGCCACACCCTGCTCGTCGCCTCCCTCGGCCCCTACGTGATCGCGCCCCACCTCACCAAGGTCTCCTACGACGCCACCAAGGAGATGGACTACATCACCGTCGCCGTGCAGGCGCCCAACGTGCTCGTCGTGCCCGCCGCCTCGCCGCACAAGAGCATGGCCGACGTCATGGCGTTCCAGAAAGCCAACCCCGGCAAGATGACCTTCGCCTCCTCAGGCAATGGCAGCAGCGACCACCTCACCGCCGAGCTCTACTGGCAGCAGACCAACACCACCGGCGTGCACGTGCCCTACAAAGGTGGCGGCCCCGTGATGACCGACCTGCTGGGCAACCAGGTGGACTCGTCCTTCATGAACATCAACACCGCCATGCCGCAGATCAAGGCCGGCAAGCTGCGCGCGCTCTCCATCACCAGCGCCCAGCGCTCGCCCCTGTTGCCCGATGTGCCCACGCTGCAGGAACTCGGCATCAAGGACGCCAACGTGTACTCCTGGCAGGCCGTCTCCGGCCCCAAGGGCATGCCGGCCGACCTGAAGAACAAGCTGCAGGCCGCCATCAAGGACGCGCTCAACGACCCCGCCATCAAGCCCAAGCTGCTGGAACTGGGTTTCGAGATCGTGGCCAACACGCCCGAGCAGTTCACCGCCTTCCAGGCCAGCGAATTCGCGCGCTGGAAAAAACTGATCGAGACCCGCAACATCAAAGCTGACTGACCCCCGCCGCGCTTTGCGCGACCCCCTTCCAGGGGGCGACACCAGAGGCCCGGCGAAGCCGGTTCCTCGGTGTCTCTTGAAGAGACATCGCCCTCCGGACACCTTCTTTTGACCCCTTCATGCCGACCACCGCATCCACCACCCCCCGCGTCACCGAACTGCGCGTCATTCCCGTCGCGGGCCGCGACGGCATGCTGCTCAACCTGAGCGGCGCGCACGCGCCGTTCTTCACGCGCAACCTGCTCATCCTCACCGACAGCGCGGGGCGCACCGGCGTGGGTGAGGTGCCCGGTGGCGAGAAGATCCGCCAGACGCTGGAGGACGCGCGCGAGCTGGTGGTGGGCCAGACATTGGGGGCCCACCAGGAGGTGCTTCGCCAACTGCAGACCCGCTTTGCCGACCGCGACGCGGGCGGGCGCGGGCTGCAGACCTTCGACCTGCGCACCACCATCCACGCCGTGACGGCGGTGGAGTCGGCCCTACTGGACCTGCTGGGCCAGCACCTGGAGGTGCCCGTGGCCGCGTTGCTCGGCGAAGGCCAGCAGCGCGACGCGGTGGAGATGCTGGGGTATCTGTTCTTCATCGGCGACCGCACGAAAACCAACCTGCCTTACGCCAGCGAACCCGACGCCGACAACGCCTGGTGCCGGCTGCGGCACGAGACCGCCATGACACCCGAGGCCGTGGTGCGCCTGGCCGAGGCCGCGCGCGAGCGCTACGGCTTCAACGACTTCAAGCTCAAGGGCGGCGTGCTGCGTGGCGACGAGGAGGTCGATGCCGTGACCGCGCTGCACGAGCGCTTTCCGGACGCCCGCGTCACCCTCGACCCCAACGGTGGCTGGCTGCTGAAAGACGCGATCCGCCTGGGCCAGCGCATGCGCGGCGTGGTCGCCTACGCCGAAGACCCCTGCGGCGCGGAAGAGGGCTTCTCGGGCCGTGAGGTGATGGCCGAGTTCCGCCGCGCCACCGGCCTGCCCACGGCCACCAACATGATCGCCACCGACTGGCGCCAGATGGTGCATGCGCTCTCGCTGCAATCGGTCGACATCCCGCTGGCCGACCCCCATTTCTGGACCATGGCCGGCAGCGTGCGCGTGGCGCAGACCTGCCGCGACTGGGGTCTGACCTGGGGCTCGCACTCCAACAACCATTTCGACGTCTCGCTTGCAATGTTCACCCACGTGGGCGCGGCTGCGCCCGGCAAGGTCACCGCGATCGACACGCACTGGATCTGGCAGGACGGCCAGCGCCTCACCAAGGAGCCGCTGCAGATCGTGGGTGGCCACGTGCAGGTGCCGAAGAAACCCGGCCTGGGCGTCGAGCTCGACATGGCCGAAGTGGAGAAGGCGCACCGGCTCTACATGGAGCACGGCCTGGGCGCGCGCGATGACGCGATCGCCATGCAGTTCCTGATCCCGAACTGGCGCTTCGATCCCAAGCGCCCCGCGCTGGACCGCTGACAATTCCCCGTCCCATTTGAAAAAAAGAAGGAACCCGATGAGACCCAACCGTCTGCGTGAAATCTGGGCCCGTGGCGGCGCCGTGGCCAACGGCTGGCTGGCCATTCCCAACAGCTTTTCCGCCGAGACCATGGCGCACCAGGGCTGGGACTCGCTCACCATCGACCTGCAGCACGGCGTGGTGGACTACCAGGCCATGGTGACCATGCTGCAGGCCATCTCCACCACCGACACCGTGCCGATGGTGCGCGTGCCCTGGCTGGAGCCCGGCATCCTCATGAAGACCCTGGATGCCGGCGCCTACGCCGTCATCTGCCCCATGGTCAACAGCCGCGCCGACGCCGAGAAGCTGGTGGCGTACACCCACTACGCGCCGCGCGGCACGCGCAGCTTCGGCCCGGTGCGCGCGCTGCTCTACGGCGGTGCCGACTACCCGAAGCACGCGAACGACACCATCGTCACCTTCGCCATGATCGAGACCGCGCAAGCGCTGGACAACCTGGAAGAGATCCTCTCCACGCCGGGGCTGGACGCGATCTACATCGGCCCGTCCGATCTCTCGCTCGCCCTGGGCTGCAACCCGACTTTCGACGACCTCGACCCCAAGGCCGCCGCTGCCGTGGAGCACATCCTTGCGCGCGCCAAGGCGCACGGGCTGGTGGCCGGCATCCACAACGGTTCGCCCGAAGCGGCCGCGCGCCGCATCGCCATGGGCTTCCAGTTCGTCACCATCAGCTCGGACGCGCGCCTCATGGCCGCTGGCTCGCAGCAGGTGCTCTCGACGCTGCGCGCCTCGCAGCCCAAGGCCACGCCCGACGGCTACTGACCCCTTTTCTCCACCTATCGCCAGAAAGAGCCCCTCATGAAGATCGGATTCATCGGCCTGGGCATCATGGGCACGCCCATGGCCCTGCACCTCGTCAACGCCGGCCACTCGCTGTACGTCCACACGCGCAGCCAGGTGCCTGAAGCCATTCAGGCCGCCGGTGGCGTGCGCTGCGACAACGCCGCCGCCGTGGCGAAAGAGGCCGAGGTGATCTTCACCATGGTGCCGGACACGCCCGATGTGGAGACCGTGCTGTTCGGCGAGAGCGGCGTGGCGCAAGGCCTCAGCAAAGGCAAGGTCGTGGTCGACATGAGCTCGATCTCGCCCATGGCCACGAAAGAATTCGCGAAGAAGATCAACGCACTCGGCTGCGACTACATCGACGCCCCGGTCTCCGGCGGCGAGGTCGGCGCCAAGGCCGGCTCGCTCACCATCATGTGCGGTGGCGACGAGGCGGTGTTCGAGCGCGTGCGCCCGCTGCTGGAGCTGATGGGCAAGAACATCACGCTGGTGGGCGGCAACGGTGATGGCCAGACCACCAAGGTGGCCAACCAGATCATCGTGGCGCTCAACATCGCGGCCGTGAGCGAGGCCCTGGTGTTCGCCAGCAAGGCCGGCGCCGACCCGGCCAAGGTGCGCCAGGCGCTCATGGGCGGTTTCGCCGCCAGCCGCATCCTGGAAGTGCATGGCGAGCGCATGATCAAGCGCACGTTCAACCCGGGCTTCCGCATCAAGCTGCACCAGAAGGACCTGAATCTCGCGCTGCAGGGTGCGAAGGAACTCGGCGTGGGCCTGCCGCAGACGGCCAGCGCCGCGCAGCTCATGGGCGCCTGCGCCGCGAACGGCATGGCCGAACTGGATCACTCCGCCCTGGTGAAGGCGCTGGAGCTGATGGCCAACCACGAGGTGGCCAAGGGCTGAGCGCCCTGCTGCGGGGGGCCGAACCCCGCGTGGGCTGCAACCACTGAGTACAGGCTCTCCAGGGGATGTCCCTGGAGAGCATCAACCTCTGTTCTTCGTGGAGCTTTATGTCAATCCAGTTAACGAATTCCGGCACCTATTTCGATATCAACGATCCGAGCGGTTATTGGGCTCAGTATGTGGATATCAATGACCCCAGTGCTTATCCAGAGAACGTGCAGGGCGCGCCTCAAGATGAAGCGCAGCCAGACCCGGTGCCGGAACAGCCGCAGAATGAGCTACTTACGCGGCGGCTGCTGATGGGACTCGTGGCCACACACTACACCGACCGGCATGTGCACAAAAAGTTGGTGCTGGATGTGAGGTCTTCGGATCTTCAAGCAGGCCTTCTTCACCGGGTGCGAACGATGCGAGACAACGCGTCTGAGCTGTGTCGGTACATCGAGGATTTGGGGCGGAATCAACTGTCGACCCAGTTCGCGGAGGTGCTCGACCGCATCCAGGCATTGCGGGATGCCCACCAGCATGCTCCCCTGGGAATTCTGCTCATGCGATGTCAGCAAGAGAAGGTCTTGTCGAATCCCAAGGAGCTCTGCACGCTGGCGACGCTGGTCGCGAGCCGTCCCAGCGAAGAAAAGGTTGAGAAGCTTGTCCAAGCGCTGCATGTGTTTGTATGTGCGCACGGTGTGCCGGCGAGAACGGCCCTTGTCTGGCATTGCTTGTCGGGCGCCATGGGAGTGGGTAACAAAAGCGAACCAACGAATGGTTCTGAATATGCGGCGACCTTTTTGAGAGTCTTGGCGATCGTCATCCGTGAATTTCAACCTGGTTACGGTTCCATTGAGGGAAATCCTCCCGACAATTTTGATTGCTTGCTGGTCATGCGGGCCTTAAAGGATATGAAGGGGCGGTCGAACGACAAGTTGAGAGTGCTTTCTTTCTTGTTGACGGTCTCGCGGAAATTGAGTGATAAGGAGTATGAGGTTGTATTCAAACTTCTAAAAATCCTTCCCCTCAAGGAACACGTTCCCGAAAGTGAGTTGGTTTTTAAAGCCATCTTCCAGCGCATTGACGAGTGCGATGCAACGCTCAGGTCGACGGTGGTGAATGCCTGCATTCGGCTTATTTCTCCATTCGAATTGAGAGATCGCGAACGCAGCTTGCATTGGATGTTTGTCACAGAGCCTGCGTGGACCTATAAAGAACTCACAGACGCATTCTTTGATGCTTTGCGTCAATTCAAGCCACCTTTTGAGGACATGATCGAGCAGAGCATCTTCAGGGTGTCTGATACAACTCGCGCCCGCTTGCTACTCGAAGCATTTGTGCATTACATCCGGCGGCAGCCCATCGAGACGCAAGAAGTGATGCTGACGGATTTGTTGCGCCGTGTGGAAAAAGCTCTTCAATCCGGCAAAAACTTCAAAGTTGATGGGCATTGCGTCACTGTCCTCAAAAATGGCTTGGCCGCATTGAAGCCCTGACGCCAGACCATCCCGTCTGCCATCCACCCGCCGCAGGCTACGCCGACGCGAAGGCGTAGCCATTGCCTTCCGCCTGGATGCGGCCGAAGGCGGGGAACGGGAAGTGGTAGCCGCCCACGATGCCCTGCTCGGCCGCCGCGCGCGCCAGGGCGGCGCGGCGCGAGGCGCGGGCCCGTTCGGGGTCCATGTCGAACTGCACCTGCCAGTCCGGGTTGCGGGTGAACAGCGCGGGGTAGTGCGCCGCATCGGCCAGGTAGGTGAAGCTCGCGCTCGAACCGCGCAGCGAGAACAGCGTGTGCCCAGGTGAATGGCCGTACGCGGCGATGCTGTCCACCGCGCCCAGCAGCCGGTCGCCGGGCGTGAAGCGTTGCAGCCTGTCGGCCGGGTAGCCGTCCAGCACGCGCCGCGCGTTCACGAAACCCGCCTTGGCCGCCGGCGGCGCCGCTTCCAGCCGCTTCGCATCCATCCAGAAGTCGAACTCCGGTGTGGGCACCCACACGGTGGCGTTGGGGAACACCAGGCTGCCGTCCTTTCGGCGCAGGCCGCTCACGTGGTCGCCGTGCAGGTGGCTCAGCAGCACCACATCGATGTCGGCCGGGCCCAGACCGGCGCCGCGCAGGTTCTCCAGCAGGCGGCCGGTGTTGGGTGGCCCGTTGTCGGCGAAGCCGGTGTCGATCAGGCAGCGCTTGCCACCCACGACCAGCAGGAAGGCGTTGTACGGCACGTCGATGTACTCGGTGGGCAACTGCTGCGAAGCCAGCACGGCCTTCACTTGCTCCAGCGGCGCGTTGCGCACGAACTCCTCGCCCAGCGGGCGGCGCACCACGCCGTCGTTGAGCGCGATCACCTCGGCCGAGCCGAGCGAGAACCGCCGCCAGCCCTGGGCGGGCAGCGGGGCCGTGCCCAGGTTGCTCGCGCCCTGGGACCAGGCCGAGCCGAAGGCGAGCGCGGTGGAACTCACCGCACCCCACAGGAGGAAGTCGCGCCGGGTGGAGGTGGTCATGGTCAGTCCGCTTTCACGTTGCCGCGCTGGATCACTTTCGCCCAGCGGGGAATCTCGCGGGCGATCAGCTGCGAGAAGGCCTGCGGCGTGGTGGGCGTGGGCACGGCGCCTTCGATCGCCAGGGCGCGCGCCACCTCGGGCGAGGTGAGGGCCTTGTTGATCTCGCTGTTGTAGAGCGCGACCAGCGGCGCGGGCATACCGGCCGGGGCGACGATGCCGTACCACTGGTCGGCATCGAAGCCGGGGTAGCCGCTCTCGGCCACGGTCGGCACGTCGGGCAGGGCGGGCATGCGCTGCGGGCTGGACACGGCCAGCGGCCGCAGCCGGCCGCTGCGGATGTGCGCGATCAGGGCCGGCGAGCCGGTGAAGATCGCCTCCACCTGGCCGCCCAGCACGTCGCTCACCGCCGGGGCGGCACCCCGGTAGGGGATGTGCGGCATGAAGATGCCCGCTTCCTGCTTGAGGTACTCGAAGGTGATGTGGGCCGCGCTGCCATTGCCGCCCGACGAGTAGTTGAGCCGCCCCGGCTCGGCCTTGGCCTTGGCGATGAAGGCCTTGAAGTCGGTGGCCGGAAACTTCTCGTTGACCACCAGCACGTTGGGCACGCGGGCCACGAGCGCCAGCGGGGCGAAGCTCTTGACCGGGTCGTAGGGCAGCTTGGGGTAAATGGAGGGGTTGATCGCCAGCGTGCCGATGTGGCCCATCATGATCGTGGCGCCGTCCGGTGCCATGCGCGCGACCTCGCCCGCGCCCACCGAACCGGCGGCACCGCCCTTGTTCTCGATCACCACCGTGATGCCCAGTTGCGTGGCCAGGCGCGCGCCGATCGCGCGGCCGAGGATGTCGGTGGAACCCCCGGGCGGAAACGGCACCACCAGCTTGATGGTCTTCGGGAGTTGCGCCTGTGCCTGTGCGCGGCCGACGGCCAGGCCGGCGGCGGTGGCCAGCACGAGCTGGCGGCGGGTGATCCGGGGTGCAGAAGAGGTCATGAGATTCTGTTTATAGGAGAACGGGTAGGAACGCCGTCCAGTGTCCCGGTTGGCGTTGCTGGCCGCAACTGCAATATGCTTGTCCAGGATTGCAATCTGCTTATGACAGCATGGACCGACAGGACGACACACGAACCCGCTTGCGCGCGCTGCGCACCGTCGAAGCCACCCACGAAGGTGGCAGCGCCGCTGCGGCCGCGCTGCTTCTGCACGTATCGACCTCGACGGTGTCGCGCACCATCCAGCAGGCCGAACAGGCCTTGCAGGTGGGCCTGTTCGAGCGCGGCACCCGGGGCATGGTGTGCACCACACCCGGTCTGGCCGTGGTGCGCGGCTGCGTGGCCGTGCGCGCCGAGCTGATGCTCAGCGTGACCGACGGCGTGTCGTCGGCGCAGCGGCAGGTGGAGAGTCTGTTTCGCGTGCTCACGGTACCCATGCTGCGCTGCTTCGTTGCCTGCGCCGAGCTTGCCAACGAAACGCTGGCCGCGCGTTCGCTGGGTCTGTCGCAGCCAGCGGTCAGCCAGCAGCTGCGGTCGCTGCACCGGGCCTACGGCCGGCCCCTGATGCAACGCACCCAGCGCGGCCTGCGCCTCACGCGCGACGGCCAGCGCGTGCTGGGGCCACTCAAGCGCGTGCTCAGCATCCTGCGCGTGCTGGAAGAGCAGATGTCCGCCTACCGGGGCGAGGCCTCGGGCCGGCTGCACCTGGGCGTGCTGCCCATGGCCAGCACCTCATTGGCACCCCAGGCCCTGGCCGGGCTGCTGCAGCGCATGCCGAAAGTGGTGGTGACCGTGAGCGACGGCACCTACGAGGCCATGGCCCGGCAGCTCAAGACCGGCGACCTCGACATGATCCTCGGCCCCTTGCGCGGCGAGCTCGTGGCGCCCGAGCTGGAGGAGCGCGAGCTGTTCCAGGAGTCGCTGATCGCGGTCGTGCGTCCGGGCCATGCACTGGCTTCGGCGCGCCGCCGGCTCGCGTTGCGCCAGTTGCGCAGCCTGGCCTGGATCGCGCCGCTGGAGAACACGCCAGCCCACGCCGCCTTCGAGCGCGCGTTCCGCGCTGCGGGTGTGCCCTTGCCCGAGGCCTCGTTCCACGCCAACAGCCCGTCCCTGGTGCGGGCGCTGCTGATGAAGAGCGACCACATCGCGCTGATGTCGCCGCTGCAGGTGCAGGAAGACCTGGAGAGCGGTGCGCTGGTGCGCGTGCCGGTGACGCTGCACGAGGTGGACCGCCGCATCGGCATCACCGTGCGGCGGGCGTTCGCCTGGCCGCCTGCCTGCGTCTACCTGTGGAACGAGCTCAGCGCCCTGAGTGTTTCGGGCAGCTTGTCGACCGGCACCAGCAGGTGGTCGTGATAGAAGCCCGAGAGCACGTTGCAGGGAATGGAGGTGGCCGCCAGCACGCCACAGATGCGCGCCAGGAAACCCACGGCAGACAAAGAGGAATGCACGGACAAGGTGATCAGCGCGGACTCGAATTGGAAGTCAATGCCCAGCGCCACGGCCTGCGCTTTGGGCACGATGGCTGTCAGGCCCTCGACCTCATGGATGGTGGACACCGGTTCGAGTCCGCTGGGCAACGAGGCATCGGGGAAGGTGCAATAGACGAAGGTGCCCGGGCAGACGACGGGCGCCATGTGTTGCAGCAATTGGTCGAGATCACTTTCGCCGGCCATGGGGGTGTTCATGTCGTGTATTGAGGACGTGCCGTGTGTGGCGATGGGAGGCCGGCTGCCCGCAGGAACGCATCGTTCTCCTCCGGCGTGCCCACCGTCACCCGGAAGCAGCCTTGCAGGCCGTGCAGTCGGTCCTGCCGTCGCACCAGCACGCCGCCCGCGAGCAGTTGCGCGTGGGCTTGGGCTGCGTCGGGTGTGCGCACGAGCAGGAAGTTGGCGTGCGAGGGCAGGGGCCGCCAGCTCGGGTGGCCTTGCAAGGCGGTGAACAGGCGCTCGCGTTCGCGCAGGGTTTGCGCCACGCGTTCCTTCACGTAGCCGGGGTGCTCCAGCGCCACCTGCGCGCACACCGTCTGCAGCACCGACACGCCAAACGGCGGCACCAGCTTGCGCAGCTGGCGTGCCACGCCGTCGGACGCGAGCGCGTAGCCCATGCGCAGGCCGGCCAGGCCCCAGGCTTTGGAGAGCGTGCGCAGCACCACCACGTGCGGGTGCCGGCGCGCGAGCTCGCGCGCATCGTGCTCGGTGAAGTGGTGGTAGGCCTCGTCGATCACCAGCAGCCAGCCGTTGCTGCTGGCCTGCGCGAGCCGCTCCAGTTCGTCGAGTGCACACAGCGAGCCGGTGGGCGCGTGCGGGCGCGGCAGGTAGATCACGCCCTGCGGCGCGGGGCCGGGGGAGGTGCCCAGGGCGGCGATCACGGCATCGATGTCGATCGAGGTGTCGTCGCGCAGCGGCACCTCGGTGAGGGTGGCGCCAAGCAGTCCCGCGTCCAGGCCGTAGAGCGCGAAGTTGGGTTTGACGGTGACGACGCGCCCGCCGCCCAGTGCGCTGAGCTGGATCAGCAGGGCGATCAGCACGTTGCTGCCGGTGGTGACGACGGTGCCCTCGGGAGACCAGTTTTCGTGCCGTGCCATGGCTTCGCACAGGGCCTCGGCGTTGAGGTCGGTGTAGCGGTGCCAGGGCAGCTGGCGCAGGCGCTCGAGCGCGAGGTCCTTGAGTTCGTCGGGGAAGTCGGCGAAGGATTCGTTCTGGTCGAGCTTGATGGGCGCCGTGATCGGGGAGAAGGGGTAGTCGGGGCTGGCGAGGACGGCGGGGCGGACAGGAGGCTGCGGGTTCATTCGGCGGTGGCGGGTTCGGTCAGGGTGAGCAGGATGTCGGCGTACCAGGCGCAGTTCAGGCCCAGCGACTCGTCGAGCACGAGGTCGCGGTTGCCCATGTCCATGCGCGAGGAGTGCACGCCCAGCAGTTTCCAGGGCAGGGCGGCGGTGGCGGGTGTGGGCTGGGTGTCGCGCATGACCACGGCCGCGCCGCTGGTGCCCCGGTGGGTGCGCGCGTCGGTCAGGAAGAAGCCCTGGGCCTGGAAGCGGATGCCGAAGGGCGAGGCGATGGCCGCGTGGCGCAGCACCGGCAGGTGGTGCACCACGTCGTGGAAGCCGAGCGGAAAACCCACCACCATCAGCGAGGTGTCGGCGGGCACGGCGTCAAAGGCGGTCTGCAGGTGGGCTGGTGTGAAGGCGCGCACCACGGCCTCGGCGGGGAAGGCGCTGCGGTCGAGTTCGATCACCGCCACGTCGATCTCACCACCGCTGTCCTCGCCCTGGTGCCAGACGGCGAGGCCGTCCACGTACAAGGGTACCGAGAAGCCGGTGGAGACCGTGAGGTTGACCGCGTCCATGTGCAGGCCGATCTCGATGCGGTCGGGCCGGTGGTCGGTGGCTTCGTCGATCAGCACGTGGCGGCTGGTGACGAGGTACAGGCGCGTGTCGCGCTCGAAGAAGAAGCCGCTGGCGTTGGTCAGCGGCTGGGTGCCCACGAAGGTGGAGACCTGGGGCGCGGCCAGAAACAGCGGGTCCACCAGCACGGGGGCGGTGGCGGGGGCCGGGGCCTTGGCGACGGCCCTGGGGGCGGTGCGGGTGTGTTTCGTCATCGGTCCAGTGTGGCAGGTTTCGCGGGCGTTTCCGTGCCGGGCATCCGCCGGAACTGGCGCGAGACGAAAGCCCAGGCCATGCGCGAGGCATCGGGCCCCCGGGCGTCGCTGTAGGGCTGGCTGGCCGTGCCGCCGCTCCACGCATGGCCCAGCCGGGGCACCTCCACCAGGCTGACCAGGGCGTGGCCGCGTTGCTTGAAATCGGTCACCGTCATCGGGTGCCGCTGGCCGCGCCGCAGTTCGCGGGGTGCACCGGCGGTGGCGCCGAGTTGCGCGGCCCACAGCCGCGCGACGGCCGCGCCATTGCGGGGCGAGACCATGGCGTCGCTGCCGCCCTGGATGACCAGCAGCGGTGGCCAGCGCTCGGCCGTGGGGTCGGCGGGCGCTTCGCCCGGCGCTGGCAGGCGGCGCCCGCGCATGGCGGCGAGCGCGGTGGCGGTGGATTCGGCCACCCCGGGTGCCACGCCCGAGTGCATCACCACGGCCCGGAAGCGCGTGGGCTCGCGCGTGGCGAGCAGCGCCGCCATGCCCGCGCCGGCCGAGAGGCCGGCCAGCGCGATGCGCGCGGGGTCCGCCGCATGCAACAGGACGACCTGGTCGATCGCCGCGAGGATGAGCGAGGCTTCGGCCTGGGCGCGGCCGCTGCGCGTGTCGTACCAGTTCCAGCAGCGCTGCGGGTGGGCCAGGCGGTCCTGCTCGGGGTAGAGCACCAGAAAACCTTCGCGGCGCGCCAGGGCGTTCATGCGCGTGCTGGCCGCGAAGCCCGCGCTGTCCTGGCCGCAGCCGTGCAGCATCACCAGCAGCGGCACCCGCCCGTGGGGAGGCAGGTCGGGCGGGCGGTAGAGCCGGTAGCGCCGCGCGCCGCCGGGCCCCAGGGCCAGGCCGGGCAGCCAGTCGCCCGGGCCGGTGGCCACGCCGCGCGCTGCCTTGGCCCGCGCCACCCGGGGCGCGCGGGGCAGTTGTCGGGCCGCGCGCGCCATCGCGCGCAGGTTGCGGTTGAAGGCCTTGACCCAGCTGGACGTGGCGCGCCGGCGTGCCACGGCATCAGCCCCTGCTGCGCGGCAGCGGCGCCGGGCTCAGGTCGTGGAGGTCGATCATGCGCAATGGGGGTGGCAAAGCGGGCAAAAGTTCAGTTTTGCGGCCTGTCGTGGCCACGGGTTGGTCCGAAACCGCCCTTGATGGTGACAGAATGTTTTGATGGCAGATGGGATGCGGAGCAATTCAGGACTCGAAGGGAGGCTCGCTGGACACGGTGTCCTCGGGTGGTGGCTGCGCGCCCGCGCGGCGGTGGGGCTGCTCGCCTGCGTCGGCGCGCTCGCGGGCTTGGCTGCCTGCAGCGAGCCGCCCCAGCCACCGCTGGTGGTCGGTCTCAACACCTGGGTCGGCTACGACCCCCTGGTGCTCGCGCGCGACCGTGGCCTGGCCGATGCGAAGCAGGTGAAGGTGGTGGAACTCATCTCCAGCGCGGAGGCGCTTCGCCATTTGCGCAACGGCTTGCTGGACGCGGCGGGCCTCACCATGGACGAGGCCTTGCGCCTGGTGGACGGCGGCTTCGACGTGCGCATCGTCGCGCTGCTCGACACCTCGGCTGGCGCCGACGTGGTGGTGGCCGCGCCGCGCATCACGAGTCTGCAGAAACTGCGCGGTGAAAGCATCGCGGTGGAAGAGGCCACCGTGGGCACGCTGATGCTCGAACGCCTGCTGCGCAAGGCCAACCTGCGGCGCGAGGACGTGACCGTGTTGCGCATGGATGCCACGCAGCACAAGACGGCGCTGCTGAGCGACCGCGTGGCCGCGGCGGTGAGCTACGCGCCGATCGACGGGCCGATCCAGGCCCTGGGTTACCGCGCCATCTTCGACAGCCGCCAGATGCCGGGCGAGATCGTCGACGTGCTGGTGGTGCGGGGCGAGGTGTTGCGCCAGCGCCCCGAGGCGGTGGACGCGCTGATAGCGGCCTGGGCTGCCGGCCTCAACGTGATGCGGCTGGACCCGGGTGGCGCGGCCACCTCGCTGGCGCCCGGCGCCGACCTGACGCCCGCGCAATACCAGGCTGTGCAGCGGGGGCTGCGCTTCTATTCACCCGAGGAATCGCTGGCCATGCTCACCGGCAACCCACCCCCGCTGGCGCAGCAGGGCGAGGGCGTGGCCCGCCTGCTGGTGGAGCTCGGCGTGCTGCGCTCGGCACCCAACTGGGCCGCGCTGATCGACACCACACCGGCGCTGCGCGCGCCAATCTCGGGGCCCCTGCCGTGAAGCCGGTGGCCCGCCTGCTCTCCCTTCCCGCGCGCTGGCTCGCGCCTTTTCTGCTGGCCGCCTTCGCCCTCACGACCACGGGCGTCAACCTGGTGATGCAGTGGCGCGAGGTCGATCAGCAGGTGACCGACAGCGAGACCCGGCGCCTGCGCGAACGCCTGGGCGTGGAGCAGAGCCGGCTGAGCGCCGAGACGGGCAACGCCAACACGCTGCTGGTGCGCCGGCTCGTGGGCGGGCTGGGCCTGTACAGCGGCATGCAGCACGCCTACCTGATCGATGCGCGCGGCGTGGTGCTGGCGTCGCTGATGCGCACCGACATCGGCTTGCCGTTCGCCGATCTGCAAGGTCTCTACCCCGAGCTCGCGGGCGTGAAACCCCTGTTGGCCGAGCCCATGACCGGTGCCACCCTGCAGGTGGCGCGCGCGGCCGGTTCATCCCTCCTGTTTGGCCGGGCGGCGCTGGAGCCGGGGCACGAGTTGCTCACCGTCGTCGACCTGAGCCAGCCCATGGCCGTGCGATTCGTGGGCATGCGCTCGCAGGTGCTGCGCGAGAGCCTGGTGCTGCTCGTGCTGGTGGCGCTGCTCGCGCTGCTCCTGCACTGGGTCTGGTTCCGGCGCGCCGAGCAGCTGGCCCGTGCCCTGACCTCCATGGGCGAAGGCCAGTTGCAGGCGCGCACCGGGTTGCAGGGGCGCGACGAACTCGCGCTGATCGGCGCCGCCGCCGACCGCATGGCCGAGCGCCTGCAGGCCAGTCACGCGCAACTGCAGCGCATGAACGACGTGGTGGACCGCTCGCCGCTGGTGGTGATCGAGTGGGACAACGTGGTCGGCTGTCCGATCCGCTACGTGAGTCCCTCGATCGCCCAGTGGGGCTATGCGCCCGAGCCGCTGCTGCAGGGCCGCATGACCTACGACGACCTGATCCATCCCGACGACGTGGGCCAGGTCAACGCCGAGATCGACTGCTACCTGAAGCACGGGCCGGACACCTATCGCCAGGAATACCGCCTGCGCTGTGCGGATGGCCGCTGGATCTGGATCGACGACCGCAGCGCGCTCACCCGCAACGCCGAAGGCCAGGTCACGGCCATCAGTGGCGTGCTGCTGGACATCACGGTGCAGAAGGAAGCTCAGATCGCGCAGCGTGAGCAGGCCGAGTTCCAGCGCCTGTTCTACGAGCTGCCCCTGATCGGCATGGCGATTTCCTCACCCCACAACACCGGCTGGCTGCAGGTCAACGACCGGCTGTGCCAGATCCTGGGCTATCCGCGCGAGGAGCTGTTGCAGCGGACCTGGTCTGAGATGACCCCGGCGCCCGATCTGGAGCGCAACCTCGCGCTGCTCGACCGCATGAAGGCCGGCCTGACCGACAGCTACCAGATGCAGAAGCGCTTCGTGCGCCGGGACGGCAGCATCGTGCACACCGAGATTCACGTGCGCGCGGTGCGCGAGCCCGACGGGGCGCTCAAGCACCTGTTCTCCATCGTGCAGGACATCACCGAGCGGCTGCAGACCAGCCAGGCCCTGAGCGACCAGAAAGGCCTGCTGGAGCAGGCCGAGGCCATGGCCGGCCTGGGCAGCTGGCTGTACGACTCGCACACCAAACACATCTGGTGGTCGCGCCAGATGTACCGCAACATCGGCCGCGACATCGCGCAGGGCCCACCACCCACCCTCGACGACTACCTCGACTGCCTGCACCCGGACGACCGCGACCGCGTGGCGCGTTTCATGCGCGCCACGCCGAGCAACCGAGGTCGCCTGCACGCCGAGTTTCGCCGCCACCCCTCGCTCGGGCCCGAGCGCTGGTTCCGGGGCGGCGTCGAATGCCGCGCCATGGCGGAAAACGCCGGCCATCACTACAGCGGGACCCTGCTGGACATCACGCAGATCAAGCAGGCGCAGATGAACCTGGAGCGCATCAACGCCCGTCTGGAGCAGCGCGTGGCCGAGCGCACCGAGCAGCTCAGCGCGGCGAACCGCGAACTTGAAGCCTTCTCGTACACCGTCTCGCACGACCTCAAGGCGCCGCTGCGTGGCATCGACGGCTACAGCCAGCTGCTGCAGGAAGAGCACAGCGAGCGGCTGGACGACGAAGGCCGGCAGTTCATTGGCCGCATCCGGCGCGGCGTGCAGCAGATGGGCGCGCTGATCTCGGACCTGCTGGACTACTCGCGCATGGAGCGCCGCACCATGGAACACCAGGCGGTGGAATTGCGCCCGCTGCTGGACCTGGTGCTCGAAGGCCACGCGGCCGACATCGCGGCCGCCCGCACCGAGCTGCGCCTGCAGCTCGAGCCCATGACCCTGCAGCTGGACCGCGAGGGGCTCGCGGTGGTGCTGCGCAACCTGGTGGGCAACGCCATCAAGTTCAGCCAGGGGCGCCAGCCGCCTCGGGTGGAGATCGGTTCGCGCAGCGAAGCAGGGCGGCGCATCCTCTGGGTGCGCGACAACGGCGTGGGCTTCGACATGAAGTACCACGACCGCATCTTCGGCATCTTCCAGCGCCTGCAGCGCGCCGAGGACTACGCCGGCACCGGCGTGGGCCTGGCGCTGGTGGCCAAGGCGGTGCAGCGCATGGGCGGCCGCGTGTGGGCCGAGAGCGCACCGGACCAGGGCGCCACGTTCTACCTGGAGTTTCCGTCATGAGCGCCGCCCAACCGCTGCCCTCCATCCTGCTGGTGGAGGACAACCCCATGGACATGGACCTCACCCTGCGGGCTTTCAACAAGAAGAAGTTCTCCAACACCATCCATGTCGCGCGCGACGGGGAGGAGGCGCTGGCCTGGTTGCCCCGCTGGGAAGCCGGCGAGGCCCTGCCCGCCGTGATCCTGCTCGACCTCAACCTGCCGCGTGTCAATGGCCTGGAGGTGTTGCAGCAACTCAAGGCCCATCCGCGCTTTCGCAGCATCCCCGTGGTGATATTGACATCGTCGCGGGAGGACAGCGACCTCAAGTCCGCCTACGATCTGGGGGTGAGCTCGTACATCGAGAAACCGGTGAGCTTCAGCAAGTTCATCGAGGTGGCCGAGCGCATCGAGATGTACTGGTGCATGCTCAACGAGCGGCCCTACTGACCACAAGACAAGGAATGGAAAGACCATGCTGAAAATCCTCATCCCCGTCGATGGTTCCTCGCACGCCCTGCTGGCCGTGCACCACGCGCTGCGGCTCGTGGGCGCTGGTCTCAAGGCGCGCTTCGTGGTGGCCAACGTGCAGGAGTCGGCCAACCTCTACGAGCTTGTGGTGGCGCACGACCCGGCGGTCCTGCAGCAGGTGAGCGAGGCCGCCGGGCGTGACCTCGTGCGCCCGGCCGTCGCCTTGCTCAGCGCTGCGGGCCTGCAGGTCGAGTCGGCCGTGGCCAGCGGCGACCCGGCGCACCGGCTGGCCGAGATCCTGGAAGGCCATGCCTGCGACGCCGTCATCATGAGCACGCGCGGCGGTGGCCTGCGCTCGGCCGTGCTGGGCTCGGTGTCGCAGGACATGGTGCAGCGCTCGCCCGTGCCCGTGACCCTGGTCAAGGTGCCCGAAGACGCGGCACCCGACTGACGCCAGCGGCGCCGCCGCACCGAAGAGCCGGCCCAGGCCGGCTCTTCGCTCGTTCACCGACCCCCTTTCGGCTTTCCTTCCCGTTCCACACCCCTGCCCGTGACCCTGCTCTTTGCCGCCCCCGATGCCTCCGGCGCGCTTCGCTTCATCGGCGAGGTCGAGCGCGGGGCCGACTGCGGCTGCCGTTGCCCGGTGTGCGGCAGCGCCCTGGTGGCGCGCCAGGGGGCCGCCAACGAATGGCATTTCGCGCACGAGGCCTCGCAGGAGCGACCCGAATGCGCGGCGGCGGCGGCCAGCATGCTGCGCCGCTTCATGCTCGAACACCTGCAGGCCCGTGGCGAGGCCGGCGGGCTCTCGCTGCCGCCGTACCAGCAGCGGGTGGCGATCGTGCGCGCCCTGATCAACGTGCACGAAGACGTGCAGTGGGGCGCCCAGGCCATGGGCGCCCTGCAATGGCTGTCCGAGGCGGCGCTCCACGAACCGGTGGCGCGCGCGCGGCTCGACACCGGCGTGGACCTGCACCTGTTCGTGACGGTCGGCGAGGCCGACCTGCCACCCCCCGACACGGGCTGCGCGCAGCTGGTGTTTCGCTGCCGCCTGCCGCCGGCCTCGGTGCTGCGCGATCGCCACGCGGCCGAGCAACACCTGACGCAGCACGGGGAACTGGCCTGGGTGCACCACCCGGACACGCTGGGCCTGGTCGCGGCCGCGCAGGCGCGGCTGGAAGCGCGCAGCCGCCAGATCTATGCCAACTGGCTGGCCATGGCCGATGCCGCCGGTGGCCCGGCCACCGTCGTCGACACCCGCCCGCCGCCGCTGTTCTATGGGCCAAGCACACGCACCGAGCCCAAGGAAGCGCCGCGGTATGCCTGCGCGCCCGCGCACGCGCCGAACGTGAGCTTCACGCTCTACCGGTTGTCACCCACCGAAGCGTGGTTGCTCTACCTGCTCGAACGCGTGGGCCCGCTCGACTGGCGCACCGCCACGGAGAAGTTCTACGCGCTGGCGCCGTACCCAGGTCCTTTCGAGGGCTGGGCCCAGGCCTTGCCGCTCAGCGTGGGCGTGGCCGACCTGGATGTGGGCATCGTGCGCTGCACGGGTTTTCTGGACGCGGTCACCTACCTTTCGCGCCGCTCTCAACTCACGCGCAGCGGTCGCGACCCGACGGCCTTCCAGGGCGTGTGAGGCCCATCAGGCCGCGCGGCCGGCCGCCTGCTCCAGGCGGGGCAGCAGTTCGCGCTGCCCTTTGGGCATGAGGTCCAGCACCCGGCCGCTGCCGCGCCGCAGCCAGCCCTGGGTCGTGAGGTGCTGGAGGATGTCGTCGGCCAGCTGGCCGGCCAGGTGGTCGCGCCGTTCCGACCAATCCAGACAGGGGTAGGCAAAGCGCCGGCTGGCGCGTGGTGGCGCGGGCTGCAGGTCCAGGTGGTCGGACAGCCACGTGTGCCCGGCCTCGGTGAGGGCGTAGCCGCCGGCCTGGGCCGCCAGCGCGCCCCGGGCCTGCAGGGCGTCGTGCAGCAGGATGCCCAGGCGCCCCGCCATGTGGCCGTAGCAGCAGCGTGCGTAGCGCAGGCGTTGGCGCTCGGGATGGGCCCAGGCCTGGTCGTGCACGTCGCGTTCGGCCACCAGGGCCAGCGCTTCGAGCGCGTGCGCCACGTCGGCGTCGGCCAGCCGGTAGTAGCGGTGCCGTCCGCGCGGCTCGCAGACCACGAAACGCGCGTCCAGCAGCTGGGCGAGGTGGCCGCTGGCGGTGGCGGGGGTCACCGAGGCCGCCTTGGCGAGTTCGCCCGCGCTGGCGAACTCGCCGCTCATGAGGTAGGAGAGCATGCGCGAGCGCGCCGGGTCGGCCACCATGGCGGCCACGCGGGCGAGGCGGGGTTCGTGAGCGGCTTGCATGGAGGCAGCGTAGCGCACTCGGGGCGCCACGTGGCACGCCTTGTTTCGGTGGGGGCCAAAGCGTTGCGCCGGTCATCGGCGCCCAGGGGGAGCGGCTCCGCTCATGTCCCCCGGGCCGGCTGCGCCGTCCCTCCTCCTTCACTTCGCTGCGCCGCTCCCCCTGGCCACCGACGACCTCATTGGCACACGATCCGTTGGCGATCCAACATTCCTTCTGGCGCATGGGCCTCAGGCGTTCTGCGCAGCGGGGTAGAGGAGGAGGCGGCACCAGCCGCCGGGGGACACCCGCGGAGCAGAGCGCCTGAGGCCCATGCGCCCGCGAGGCAGTCGAATGAAGCGGCTAGGAAGTCACAGACGACCTGGCCGGCGGCTGCCAGCGAAAGAACATGGGATACACCCGCTCCACCACCGGTCCATTGAAATCCCAGCCCACGCACTGGCCCAGGTGCGCGGGCGGGCGGCCGTCGCCCTTGGGCGCGAACGCACCCGCGCCCGCGCAGGTCTGGAAGGCCGCCGTGGCGAGGTTGAACAGCAATTCCCGCAAGTGGGTGCAGCCCTGCACGTCGCCCAGGTGGCGCTGGATGGTCTGGCGCCAGCCGCGCCCCAGCACCTCGCCCACCATGCGCTGCAGGTTGGGCATGGCCTCGGGGCACGGACCGTGCGGAAAAGCGTCCATCGCGACCTCGACGCCGTGGATCACCATGCCCTCGTCGAAGGTGACGCGCAGGCGCATGTGGTGGATGGGCTCGCCCGCCAGCCAACGGCCTTCGTCGTGGATCTCGATGTCGTGCGGCTTGCTGTCGTGCAGTTCGCCTTCGACCTCCCACAGGCCGTCGTCGCGCCGGAAGCCCTGGTAGGTGACGCGCCGGGTGTGCATGGGCGTGCGGGGAGCGGGGGTGGGCAAGGGCAAGGCAGGTTCTCCGGACAACGTGGGATCGAACCCGCATTTTCCCGCCATGCGCGCGCCCGCGCAGGCTGGCACACTGAAGACCCGCGACCCGGAGACACCCGCCATGGCCCACGAGCACCATCCCCACGCACCCCAGGACCACGATCACCCCGCCGATCCGGCCTGGAAACACGATGGCGTGCGCGTGATCCCGGGCAACCAGCTCGACGGCAACGTGCCCTCCACCCCGGGCATGGACCGCAAGGCCGCCATCAACTTCGCGCGCGTGGGCGCGCAGAAACTCTGGGCCGGCACCGTCACCATCCACCCCGATGCCAAGACCGGCGCCCACCACCACGGTCCGCTGGAGAGCGTGATCTACGTGGTGCGCGGCCGGGCGCGCATGCGCTGGGGCGAACAGCTGGAGTTCACCGCCGAGGCGGGCCCGGGCGACTTCATCTACGTGCCACCCTACGTGCCGCACCAGGAAATCAACGCCAGCGCCACCGAGGTGCTGGAGTGCGTGCTCTGCCGCAGCGATGGGCAGGCGGTGGCGGTCAACCTGGACATCGAGCCGGTGGAAAAACCCGAGCAGGTGCTCTGGGTGGACCCGACGCACCCGACCGGCGGCGTCTGAGGCGGCCGCCCATTGGCCCGTCCGTCTGTCGGCCCCGCGCGCCGGGGGGCGAAGAAAGTTCTCAAGTTCGTGTGTCCCCGGCCGAAAACCCGGCAAGAACACCGGGCTTGTCTCGCCCGGTGGCCGCCGTGAGGGGAAGCCCATGCTGAACATTTCGAGCACCACTGCCGTGTCCTGGCCGACGCCGGTGTCCACCGCCGTCGCGCCGGTGTCGCCGGTCGCCGCCGTGCAGCCCGTGCAGCCCGTGCAGGCGGGCGGCAACGACGGCAAGGCCGAGACCGGTTTTGGCCGCGAAGGCCGCACCGCCACCCCGTCGCAGGCCGCTGCCGCAGCCCGCGCGGCCGTGGACGGGCGTGCCGCAGTGACCGACGACGCCGCCGCCGTCGCGCTGCCGGCTTCGCGCAGCGCCTCCGGTGTGCCAGCGGCGCCGCAGGACGTGGCCGCCCAGCGGCAGGCCCAGCAGGAAGCCACCCAGGTGGCCGAGCAGCGCCAGGCCAAGGACAAGAAGGCGGTGGAGCACCTGCAGAACGTGCTGTCCCGCATGTGGGAGGCCAGCGCCGCCGTGGTGGACCGCGCGCTGGGCATCGAGCCCGCGAAGGGCGGCAGCGAAGTGCCAGGCAACCAGAGCGATACCGCTCCCGACCTGTCGGCGGTGACGGCCTCGATGATTCCGCGCAAGCCCCCGTCGGCCGACCGCCCGGACCGGCCGGCGATGGAACAGCTGCCCTGGCCGCTGATGCCGCCAGGGACCGAGGGTGGCGAGGCGGTGGGGCTGGACGTGCTCGGCGATGGCGTGGGCCCCGAGGCGGTGGCCGAGCTGGTGGCCTACGACGAACATGGCAATGGCAGCGCCGCGCCGGTCGAAACCGGCACGATCATCAGCGAACGCGTCTGACCGATCCGTTCAGATCCGGTGCCGCACGCCCGAGGGCGAGCTGGCCAGCCGGTTCAACACCGCATTGGCGATCTGGTTGAGCGGCAGCACCTCGTGCGCCGCGCCGTGCTGGATGGCCATGCGCGGCATGCCGAACACCACGCAACTGGCCTCGTCCTGCACGTAGTTGTAGCTGCCGGCGTCCTTCATCTCGCGCATCGCGGCGGCACCGTCGCCCCCCATGCCGGTGAGCATGATGCCCAGGGCGTTGGGGCCGAGCACGCGCGCGGCCGACTTGAACAGCACCTCCACCGAAGGGCGGTGGCGGTTCACGGGTTCGGTGTCTTCCAGCACGGCCACGTAGTTGGAGCCGCTGCGGTCGATGCGCAGGTGGCGGCCACCCGGGGCGATGTAGGCGTGGCCGGGCAGGATGCGCTCGCCGTCGCGCGCTTCGGCCACGCGGATGCGGCACAGCGTGTTGAGGCGGTTGGCGAAACTGGTGGTGAAACCCGGCGGCATGTGCTGGGTGATCACGATGCCCGGTGCGTCGGCCGGCATGGGCACCAGCACCTCGCGGATGGCCTCGGTGCCGCCGGTGGACGAACCGATGCAGATGATTTTTTCGGTGGACAGGCGCGGCAGCGGCGCGCGCGGCGGCTCGGCCGGGTGGCCGGCGGCGGTGGGCGTGGCCTGGGCGGTTCCCGAGGCGGCGGCCAGGCGCTTCACATGGGCCTTGGCGGCCACGCGGATCTTGTCGACGATGTCGCCGGCCAGTTCGTTCAGGCCGCTGCTCACGCCGATGCGCGGCTTGGCCACGAAATCGACCGCGCCCATCTCCAGCGCGCGCAGCGTGATCTCGGCGCCTTGTTCGGTCAGGGTGGAGACCATCACCACCGGCATCGGGCGCAGGCGCATCAGGCGCGAGAGGAATTCCAGGCCGTCCATGCGCGGCATTTCCACGTCGAGCGTGATCACGTCGGGGTTGAGTTCGCGGATCATCTCGCGCGCCACCAGCGGGTCGCTGGCCGCGCCGATGCAGGCCATGTCGGGCTGGCGGTTGATGATTTCGGTGAGCAGGCTGCGCACCAGGGCCGAGTCGTCGACCACGATGACCTTGATTTTTGCCATGTTGTTTTCTCCCTTAGAACAGATCCACCGAGCCGCCGGCCGTGGCCTTGGCCACGACGGCCGCGCTGCCCTTGCGTTCCTGGGTCTCGATGGTTTCGGGGTGCGAGTGCGCCAGGCGCTTGACCATGGCCTTGCCGGTGGCCGGGAAGTAGCAGACCTTGCGCGGGTAGATGTCGAGCACGTCCTTGGAGACCACGGCGATGCGCTCGGTCTGCAGGTAGTCGAGCACGAAGGCGGTGTTGCGTTCGCCCACGTTCATGGTGGTGAAGGTGTGCATCACCTGCCCGCCGCCAAACACCTTGGCCTGCATGGTCTCGCGCCGGGCGCCGAGCTTGATCATCTCGTTGATCAGCAATTCCATCGCATAGGAGCCGTAGCGCCCGCTCGACTCGTTGCCGCCGTCGGGCAGCATGAAGTGGTTCATGCCGCCCACGCGAACGCGCGGGTCCCAGATGCAGGCGGCGATGCAGGAGCCGAGCACCGTCATCACCACCAGGTCGTCGGCGGTCACGTAGTACTCGCCGGGAAGGACCTTCACCGCGTCGTGCTTGAAGTGGTGGTCCTGGTAGAAGAAGCTGGCCTCGCCCGGTTTTGGCGCGCGAGCCCGAAGCGTGTCAATCCTGGAACGCGGTGGCGCCGAAATCATGCCGAGTCTCCGTCGGTCCGGAGGATTGACGTGCCTGCATCCAGAGGCACCGCAGAACCGGCTCTGCCGGGCCGCTGGTGTCGTCCCCCTGGCGGGAAGGCGCGCAGCGCCGCAGGGGGGCGTTCAGAGCCTTTCATACACGGTCTTTCCGCGCAGGGCGAAGAGGTTGCGGGCGTCGCTGAAGTTCTCCGCGTGGCCCACGAACAGCATGCCGCCGGGCTTCATCACGCGGTGGATGCGCTCGAGCACGGCGCGCTGCGTGGCGGCGTCGAAGTAGATCATCACGTTGCGGCAGAACACCACGTCGAAGGGTTCGCGGAACGGCAGGTTCTCGATCAGGTTGACGCTCAGGAACTCCATGTGCTTCTGCAGCTCGGGCTTCACGCGCATCAGGCCGGCGTTGCCCGCCTTGCCGCGCATGAAGAAGCGCTGCAGGCGCTCGGGGCTCAGGCCCTTGACGCCGTCGGCCTTGTAGATGCCGCGTTGCGCGGTGGCCAGCACCTTGGTGTCGATGTCGCTGTTGACGATCTGGAAACTGCCCGAGGCACCCAGCGCCTCGGTGGCCGTCATGGCGATGGAGTAGGGCTCCTCGCCGGTGGAGGCGGCCGAGCACCAGATGCGCCAGGCCTGCGTGCGTTTGGCGGCCAGCAGATCGTTCAGGATGCCGAAGTGGTGCGATTCGCGGAAGAACGCGGTGAGGTTGGTGGTCAGCGCGTTGATGAACTCCTGCCACTCGGCGCCGTCGTGCTGCTCCAGCCAGTCGAGGTAGGTCTTGAAGCTGTCGTGGCCGGTCTCGCGCAGGCGGCGCGAGACGCGGCTGTAGACCATGGCGTGTTTGCCGTCGTGCAGGCTGATGCCGGCCTTCTTGTAGATCAGGGCCTTGATGCGCGTGAAGTCGTCGTTGGACCAGACGAATTCGCGGCCTTCGGTCAGCGGGCCGTCTTCGGGCGCGGCCCGTGCCGCAGACGCCTTGTCCAGAAACACCGCGGAACCGGCTCCACCGGGCCGCTGGTGTTGCCCCCTCGAGGGGGTCGCGCGAAGCGCGGCGGGGGTGTTCGACATAGTCAGTGGCGCGAGCGGCGCACCAGGCCCGAGGTGTCCAGGATCAGCGCGACCTTGCCGTCGCCCAGGATGGTGGCACCCGAGACGTTGGGCACCTTGCGGTAGTTGGACTCCAGGTTCTTGATCACCACCTGTTGCTGGCCCAGCAGCTCGTCGACCATCAGCGCCACGCGCGAGCCTTCGGCCTCCACCACCACCATGATGGGGCTGGTGCCGTTGAATTCGAAACGCGGCACCTGGAACACGCGCTCGAGTTCGACCACCGGCATGTACTCGTCGCGCACCTTCACCACCTGGGCGCCCTGCGCCATGGTGTTGATGTCGCTCGGCTTGATCTGGAACGACTCGATCACGTTGGACAGCGGCAGGATGTACACCTCGTCGCTCACGCGCACCGACATGCCGTCCATGATGGCCAGCGTGAGGGGCAGGCGCACCGAGACGCGCATGCCGAAGCCCTCGGCCGAATCGATCTCCACCGTGCCGTTGAGCGCGGCGATGTTCTTCTTGACCACGTCCATGCCCACGCCGCGGCCGGACACGTCGGTCACTTCCTCGGCGGTGGAGAAACCGGGTGCGAAGATCAGGTTCCAGACTTCGGTGTCGGTCAGCGTGTCGGGCGCGTCGATGCCCTTCTCGCGCGCCTTGCGCAGCAGCTTCTCGCGCGAGAGGCCCTTGCCGTCGTCGCGCACCTCGATCAGGATCGAGCCGCCTTCGTGTGTGGCCGACAGCGTGATCGTGCCGTTTTCGCTCTTGCCCTTGGCGCGGCGTTCCTCCGGCATCTCGATGCCGTGGTCGCAGCTGTTGCGGATCAGGTGGGTCAGCGGGTCGGTGATCTTCTCCACCAGGCCCTTGTCGAGTTCGGTCGATTCGCCTTGCGTGACCAGCTCGACCTTCTTGCCCAGCTTGGTGGCGAGGTCGCGCAGCATGCGGGGGAAGCGGTTGAACACCACGGACATGGGGATCATGCGGATCGACATCACCGCTTCCTGCAGGTCGCGGGTGTTGCGGTCCAGGTCGGCCAGGCCGGCCAGCAGGGGCTGGTTGTCCTTGTCGTCGAGTTCGCGGCTCTTCTGCGCGAGCATGGCCTGGGTGATGACGAGTTCGCCCACCAGGTTGATGAGCTGGTCGACCTTGCTCACCGAGACGCGCAGCGTGCTCGATTCGAGGCCGGCACCGGCGGCAGCGCGGCCCTCCACCTTGGGGGCGGTCTTCGGGGCGGCACCCTCGGCGGGGGCGGCGGCGCGCACCGGCACGCCGGGAGCGCCTTCGAAGAAGCCGTAGTCGCGGCCTTCGGTGGTCGGGTTCGGGTGGCCGGTGCCCATGGGCTCGCCGTCTTCGCCAATGGTGATGTTCGGGGCGGCCGGCTGGGCCTGTTGCTCGACGATGCGGATGTCGTCCTTGCCCACGTGGAAGGTGAACAGGTCCATCAGGTCGCTGTCGCTGGCCGAGGTGCGGGCGCGCCAGACGCGGCGGGTGCTCAGGTCGCAGGGCAGGGCCTCGATCGTGCCCAGGCCCGGAATGTCGCGGAACAGCTCGGCGATGCCGTCGGCCGAGGCCGGGTTCTCCAGCGGGCCGATGTGGATTTCCAGTTCGCGCTCGACCTTGGCCGCCTTGCGTGCGGGGGCTGGCGCCGGGGCGGCCACGGGAGCGGGCGCCGCGACCACCACGGGGGCTGGCGCGGGAGCTTCTTCTTCGACTTCGGCGTCCTCGCCGTGGGCCAGCACGCTGATGCGCGCGACCAGGTCGGCCGTGGCGGGGGGCTCGACGCCCCGGCCCTGGTGGGCGCCCAGCAGGCCGCGCAGCGCGTCGGAGGATTCCAGCAGCACGTCCACCATCGCGGCGGTCGGCGTCAGTTCGTGGCGGCGCAGCTTGTCCAGAAGCGACTCCATCTGGTGCGTGAGTTCGGCCACGTCGGCAAAACCGAAGGTGGCGGCGCCGCCCTTGATCGAGTGCGCGCAGCGGAAGATGGCGTTGAGCTCCTCGTCGTCGGCCTTCTCCAGGTCGAGCGCGAGCAGCATCTGCTCCATCTGGTCGAGGTTCTCGCCGGCTTCTTCGAAAAAGATCGAATAGAACTGGCTCAGATCGATGTCGTTGCCGAGGTTCTGGCCCTCGTTCATCATTTCACCCATCGGGGTTCTCCTTGGCCGCTTTGTGGGCAGCGCGTTTCAATCAACGGATGACTTTTTGAATGACTTCGATCAGGCGGCCCGGATCGAAAGGCTTGACCAACCACCCGGTGGCGCCGGCCGCGCGGCCGAGCTGCTTCATCTGGTCGCTGGACTCGGTGGTCAGGATCAGGATGGGCACGGACTTGAACTTGGGGTGCTCGCGCAGCTTGCGCGTGAGGCCCAGCCCGTCCATGTTGGGCATGTTCTGGTCGGTCAGCACCAGGTCGATGCTGTGCGTCTGGGCTTTTTCCCAGGCGTCCTGACCGTCCACGGCCTCGACCACGTGGTAGCCCGCCCCGGTGAGGGTGAAGGACACCATTTTTCGCATGGACGCCGAGTCGTCTACGGCAAGAATCGATCGCATGGCTTACTCCGTTTGGAATCAAATATCGGCAATTGGGGCAAAGGCTTGAATCGGCCTGTGCTCAGAACAAGTCGATGGACCCGGCGTCCATCTCGCTTTGGGTCACCGGGCTGGGGCGCTCGGGCATGGGGTCGATGTCCATCGGCACCTCGCCTTCCTCGGGCTCCATGGTCTGGTCGGCCAGGCGCCAGGCGCAGCTCTGCAGCACCTTGCCGGTGTGCACGATCAGCTGGGTGGCCATGTCGTGGAACTGCAGTTCGGTCACGGCCTGGTGCAGGCTCTGGCGGATCGGGTCGAATTCCTCGCCCCGTTCGGCGCTGAGGTGGCCCAGGGCCTGGTTGGCCGAACCGAAACGCTCCAGCAGGTTGCTGGTGGCGTGGTCGAGCAGGCCTTCGAGCCGCTGCAGGTCCGTCATGGCCATGAGCAGCGAATCCTGGAGGTCGGCCACCAGATTCACGGGCAGGGAGACAGACGGCGGGGTCTGCTGCATCGTCGGTAGTTCCATGGTGGGTGGTGGGGGCGCTCGGCTACTGGGGTGGGTATTACAATTTTCGACAGCTGTCCGACCCTGTATCGACAGATAACGGGCCGAATTCAGCACCAATTTCCGCGTTGCCGGCCCAGCCCTGGGTGCAAAGTGGCATTCATCCCCCGAGAACACCAGAATGAGCGGACCGTCTCCAACCCCGGACAAGCGCTTTGTCCGCATCCTTCACCTGGAGGATTCGCGGGTGGACCACGCGCTCGTGAAATTCGCCTTGCAGCGCAGCCAGCTCGCCAGCGAGGTGGTGCTGGTGGACACGGTGGAGGACTTCCGCCGCGAACTGCAGAGCGCCCACTACGACATCGTGCTGGCCGACTACCACCTGCCCGGCTTCACCGGCATGGACGCCTGGGACGAGGTGCGGGCGATGAAGCTGGAGATCCCGTTCGTCATCCTCTCCGGTGCCATTGGTGAAACGGCGGCGGTCGACGTCATGCACCGGGGGGTGAGCGATTACCTGCTCAAGGACAGCATGCACCGCCTGTCGCACGTGATCGAGCGCGCCATCGAGATCAGCGAAACCCGGCGCGCCAAGGCCGCGGCCGACGCCGAACTGGCCGAATCGCGCCGCCGCCTGGCCGAACTGGCCGAACACCTGCAGACCAGCATCGAACAGGAGCGCGCCGACATCGCGCGCGAAATCCACGACGACATCGGCGGCGCGCTCGCCGCCGTCAAGCTCGACCTGGCCTGGGTCGGCCGGCACGTGGAGCAGGGCGACGTGCAGCGCCACCTGGGCTCGGCCATGGAGATGCTGCAGCACGCCCTGGGCGCGAGCCAGCGCATCATGATGAACCTGCGCCCGCCCATCCTCGACCAGGGCCTGGTCGCCGCCGTGCTCTGGCTGGCCTCGGGCTTCGAGCGGCGCACCGGCCTGCGGGTGGTGGTGCGGCGCTCGTCCGAGACGCTGGACGTGCCGCGCGAATTCCAGCTGGTGGCCTACCGCACCGCGCAGGAGGCCATGACCAACGTGCAGAAGCACGCCGAGGCCAGCTCGGTCGACATCGACCTGAGCGACCGCGAAGGCGTGCTCACCCTGGAAGTGACCGACAACGGCAAGGGCCTGGACGCCCAGGCCCTGCGCAAGGCCAAGTCCTTCGGCCTGCTGGGCCTGCGCGAGCGCGCCGTCAAGGTGGGTGGCTGGCTCGACGTGAGCTCCTCGCCCCGGGGCACCTCGGTCATTCTGTCGATACCCTTGCAGACTTCCAGCAACCCGGACAATGCGGCGCAGGCCGACGAGGAGCCCCATGATCAAGGTGATTTTGTGTGACGACCACGCCATGGTGCGGCGCGGCATCCGCGACACCATTTCGGAAGCCACCGACATCCAGGTGGTCGGCGAGGCCGGCAGCTACCCCGAACTGCGCGACCTGATGCGCAAGGTCGAGTGCGACGTGCTCGTGCTCGACCTGAACATGCCCGGGCGCGGAGGCCTGGAGGTGCTGGGCGCGCTCAAGGAAGAGGGCTCCAACGTCAAGACCCTGGTGGTCTCCATGTACCCGGAAGACCAGTACGCCATCCGCTGCCTGCGCGCGGGCGCGCGCGGCTACCTGAACAAGGCCGGCGAGCCGGCCGAGCTGGTGGCCGCCATCCGCACCGTGATGCAGGGCCGCAAGTACGTGACGCCCGACGTGGCGCAGATGCTGGTGGACACGCTCAACGCCCCCGAAAGCGAGGAGTTGCACGCCAGCCTGTCCGAGCGCGAGTTGCAGACCCTGCAGAAGATCGCCTCGGGCAAGAAGCTCTCCGACATCGCCGAAGAACTCATGCTCAGCCCCAAGACCGTGAGCGTGTACCGCGCGCGCGTGCTGGAAAAGCTGCACCTGGCGAACAACGCCGAACTCACCGTCTACGCGATCCGCAACGGCATCGTGTAGCCCGCCCGCCATGTTCGCCCCAGCCTCTCGACTGCCCTCGACCTTGCCGGGCTGGCGGTGGCAGGCGGGCCTGGGCTTGCTCGCGGCGTTGGCGGGTGGCATGGCCCCGGCGCATGCGGAGTCGCTGCGCTGCGCCGGCGGCATCGCGGCCGAAGGCGACTCCAAGCTCTCGCTGATGGCCAAGTGCGGCCAACCCGTGCTGACCGACACCTACTGCGCGCCGCTCTACCAGAACCCCCATTACTACCCGGTGCCCGAACCCTACGCCAGCCGCATCCTGCCCTGCCAGGTCACCGAGGAATGGCTGTACGACCGGGGCCCCGGCAACCTGTTCGCCACGGTGCGCCTGCGCTCGGGCGTGGTGCTCTCCATCACCTACGGCCACACGCCGCGCTGAGGCGCGGCCTTCTTCGGCCATCGCCAGGCTGATCCGTCGCGCCTTCGCAACGCAACGAAGGAATCTTGCGCCCGGTCCGCACCAGGCTTTCCCAAAGGCCCGCCCATGAAGCGAAGTCTTGATGGATTGAATTGACGGATTCCAGGAACAGGGAAACAGGCCTTCCGGGTGACAAGGCTTTGCTGAAAGTCAATCCAGTGAAGTCCGACCTTGGATGAACCGTTGAGGGTGGCCGAGCATGCGTCGCCATCTCAACGAGAACATTCAGGAGGAGTTCCATGACCCCATTCACCCCCCGGCGTGGGCTGACGATCCGCAGTGCGGCGCTTCCCGAGGTCAACGGCGCGCCGTTGCTGGAGCCCTTGAAGCTCGAAGGCGAAGAAGGCATCAACCAGCTGTTCGATTACCGGCTGGTGCTGCAAAGCGCGGAGGGCGGCGCCCCCCTTGAACTCGACACCTTCATCGGCCGAGAACTCACCTGCTGCATCGAACTCGAAGGCCAGGGCCGCTTCGTGCCCGGGATGCCCGCCGGAGCTGGCGCCAACCAGGGCGCGGGGGTGCGGGAGATCTCGGCCCTCATCACCGAAGCCCGGTACATCGGCGAGTCCGGGCGCCATGCGCTGGTGGAGTTCACCCTGAGGCCCTGGCTGCACCTGGCCACCCTCAGCACCGACTGCAAGGTCTTCCAGGACCAGAGCGTGGTGGAGATCATCGAAGCGGTGCTGGGGGCGTACCCACCAGGCCAGAGCATGCCGGTGGTGATACCAGGCCTGCCGCAGGTCCCCTGCGCACGGCTGCCGCGTGGCCAGATGCTGATCGAAAGGCGCTACGCGGATGACGCAGGCGCTGAGGAAGCCGCGTACAGGGTCCGGCTGGCGGATGGAAGCGTCAGAGAAGGCCGGCTGGACAACGCGGGCCGGGCATTGCTGCACGACGTACCGCAGGGGGTTCATGAAGTCAGCATTGGAGAAGACGCTCGCGAGTGGCGATCGACGCAGGGTGGGCGTGACCAGGGAGCCGTGGGAACGGTGATCTGGTATTTGAAGCGGCGGGCTTGATGGTCTGAGCGCGGGCAAGAGCTGGCTGGTGAGTGCCAAGGAGGCCGTCAAGCTCTTTGCCCACAAACAGCGCATGCGCCTGAGCAGCGCGCAGGCCGATATCGAAATCCAGGCCTTGCAGAAGAGCCTGAACCTGCTGTCCAAGCTGGACATCTCGATGACGGCCGAGCGCATCACGCTCAGCGCGACAGAAGAGGTCGTGATCAACGGCGGAGGCAGCTACACGATCTGGAACGCCAGCGGCATCACCTCGGGCACCACCGGCACCCACACCGTGCAGGCCGCGAGCTTCGGCTACCGCCCGGGCAAGAGCATGCCGGTGCAACCGCTGCCGGAGACGACCCCCTTCAACGAGTTGCCTGAGCTGTACGACAAGAAGGGACAACCTGTGGCCGGTTTCCCCTACGAACTCGTGCTGGGCAACGGTCGCACGCTGCGCGGTGTCACGGACGCCCAGGGCGGCACGCAACGGGTGGGCAGCGGCGAGGCGGCCGCGACCCTGCGAATGAACCACGACTCAAAGCTTTGAGGCACCCCCAAGGACACCCATCATGGCCACCAACTCTCATAGCCAAGGTCTGTACCAGAACGAGACCACCACCAACACCATCCCGGACAGCCGGTTCCGGGTGGAGATCGACAAGATCCAGGTCAACCTGTTCTTCGATGGCACGCTGAACAACTACTTCAACGTCACCACCAAGGACAAGGCCGTGCGCGACCGGTATGGCGGCAAAGAAACCAGCTACGACAACGCGCTCTCCAATGTGGCGCGCATGTGGGACTCGCTGGACAAGGAGCGAGACGGTCCCGACCTGGGCGTGTACGTGGAAGGCATGGGCACCACGGAACTGCAGGGCGACGACATCGCCGGCAAGGCCCTGGGCACGGGCGAGACCGGCATGCGAAGCCGCGCGCAATCGGCGTTTGGGCCTCTGAAAACCCTCGTGGCGAAAAAGCGAGGAAAGCAAGGCCTGCCTGCGCTTCTGGAACTCAACCTGTTCGGTTTCAGCCGGGGCGCGGCCACGGCGCGGCACTTCGCGAGCTTGCTGCGCAACCGGGAAGAAATCGCCAAACACTTTCCCGGCCGCTGGAGCCGGGTGGTGGTGCAGGTGAACTTCGTGGGCCTGTTCGACACCGTCTCGGCCGAGGGCCTGCTGCCCGGCAACGACGTGGACGATTTGCAGCTTCGTTTTGAGGACGATGCCGCGCGCCGGGTGTTCCACCTCGTGGCACTGGACGAATACCGCGAGAACTTCGCGCTCACCAACATCGCCAGCGCCTGCCGGGCCAAGAGCGAGGTCAACGGCATCCGCTCTCGCATGGGCTACGAGCTGGGCATCCCCGGGGCGCACTCGGACGTGGGCGGTGGCTACAAGGCCGGCACCGACAAGCCTGAACCCGAGGAGGTGCACAACCTGCCGGCCCTGCGCAGCGTGCACGACCGCGACGGCGGTACCACCACCTTGCCCGGGCCGCAGGCCTTTGTGTACGCCCAGGGCTGGTACAGCAAAGCGGACCACCAGCCTGCCTGGGGCCAGCCGCACCGCCATGTGCGCCAGGTGCAGGGCGACTACCACAAGGTGGGCCTATCGCTGATGGTGGACATGGCCGAGCGGCACACCACCACGCAGTACCCGGACAAGCTCAAAGCTGAGATGCAGGCGCAAAGCCCCGAGGTGGCTCAAGTGCAGCAACAGTTGCGAGCCTTCGCCAAGGACAACGCCTTCGTGGCGTGGAAGCCGGCGCAGCAGAGTTGGGGACTGGAGGCGAACCTGGGCACCGAGCAGGCCAAAGCCTTTCGGCGCCGATTCCTGCACCTCTCGTGCAGCGATGCCTTTGCCATGCAGCCGCGCTACCGCGCCGGCACCGAGCAAATGGAGCGTGGCCATGTCTTCGGTTGACGCCCCGATCTTTACCTCTCGCCGCCGCTGGCTGGCACAGGCGGCCGTATTGGGGGCTGGCCTGTCCGCCGGCGCTGCCCAAGCTCAATTCCTCAAAGGACTTTTCATGCGCAACACCACCCCCGAAACCGCCACCATGAAATGGCACGTCACGTTTTGCAGCTACGGCATCGACATCGAGCCAAGAGGCCAGAGCGATGTGACCACCTTGACGGGCGACAACTGGATGAAGGACGCCGAGGGTCAGGTCGTGGCCCAGTTCTACACCGGCTTTGGCGCGGCATGGGGTGCGGGCAGCAGAGGCATGAGCGCCATCAACGAAAGCGGCGCACGCCTGCCCAAGACACTGCGCCTGAAGTACTACGACTACTTGGAGGACCGCTTCTACCAGCTCGATGCCGAGTTGCCGCTGCGCCGCATCCACGATCTGTTCATTCAAGCACCTCAGATCATCGACAAGGATGTGACCTACGGCAAAGTCCGGCCGCGCTATGACGATGTTCGAATTGGTGTGGCACCCGATGGCCATGTGATGCTCTGGGCTGCGGGCCTGGGCAGTCAGGTGGAGCTGGCGCAGTACCGCGCCGTGGTGCTGCACGGCATCACGCGAAAGAGCTACAACGCCAGCCTGCCGGGCGGCACGTTCACGCTCACCGAAAGCGAGGACCGCCGCCTGATGCTGGACCGGCTCAAGCCAGCGACCATCGCGCGCATCGATGCCGGCTGGCGGCCCGACGCCATGTGGTACATGCGGCACATCCGCGTGAAGTTCCCGTGGCGGCATGTGATGACGGGCAATGTCTCTCGCGTGACCGAGCTGGAGAGTTACCAGGGCAACGCCGAGGCCGAAACGGTGGGGCAGTGGGAGATGGCGAGCTACACCCAGATCCACCGCATGCGCGGCATTCCCAACACAGCCAAGTTCTGGTTCCACGACAGAGAGGGCAAGCGGCATCACCTGTGGCTGGAGTTCTGCTTGCGCGAGCGCGCTGTGAGTGAAGACGATTTGAGCGAAGTGCGCGCGGCGTTTGATGAGCTGTTTCCGCAGCGCACGCTGGAAGACAACGACTACCTGCCGGGCGAGGCGGACATGGCGCGGGTGGAGGTGCACGTGAACGAAGACTTCAGCCGCATCACGGCTGCGCTGGTCAAGGGCGATGTGCGCCTGCCGCTGCCGGTGGGCAAGACGCAGCACTTCGAGCTGGAGCCCTTCACGCATTGGCCGGGGACGAAATCCGAAAGGCTGACACCCGAACTGAGGCAACTGTTTCAGTACGGGCCACAGCTGGACGGCCTCCGGTGACATCGGGAGGGCGCCGTACTAACCTCACGGAAGGCGGAAACGGAGGTCCTGCGGAATAATGGCCCGATGCCGCCGCCATCCCCATCCATCTGGAGCCCGCTTCGCCAACCCGCTTTCCGGGGGCTCTGGATCTGCGGCGCGGTCTTCTTCATCGGCAGTGGCATGCAGACCATGGCCGCCGCCTGGCTCATGGTCGAGCTCACCGGCTCCTCCTTTCTCGCCGCGCTGGTGCAGACGGCGGTGTTCCTGCCCATGTTCCTGCTGGCGTTGCCCGCCGGGGTGCTGGCCGACACCACCGACCGCCGCCGCCTGATCTCGGGCGCGCTGATGGCCCAGGTCGGCGCGAGCGTGCTGCTGGCCGGGCTGGTGCTGGCGGGCTGGGGTGGGCCGGCCTCGGTGCTGTTCCTGGTGTTTGTCTGCGGTTGCTGCACGGCGGTGCTCACGCCGGCCTGGAATTCCTCGGTGGTCGACCCGGTGCCCCGCCCCGAGTGGCCGCAGGCCATCACCGCCATCGGCATTGCCTACAACGCTGCGCGCGCCATCGGCCCCACGCTGGCCGGCCTGCTGTTCGCGCGCCTGGGCGCGGGCTGGGTGTTCGTGGTCACGGTGTTCACCACGGTGGTGATGTGGGAGTCGATCCGCCGCTGGCCGCCGCGCGCGCACCCGCCGTCCAGCCTGCCGGCCGAGCGCCTGTGGGGCGGCACGCTCAGCGGCCTGCGCTTTGCCTGGCATTCGCGCCTCATCCTGGCGCAGCTGGTGCGCGTCATGGCGTTCAGCGCGGCCGGCTCGGCGCTCTGGGCCCTGCTGCCCGTGATCGCGCAGCGCCAGCTGGGCACCGGTGCCGAAGGCTTCGGCCTGCTCATGGGCTGCCTGGGCACCGGGGCGGTGGCCTCGGGCCTCGTCATCGGGCGCCTTCGCGCGCGTTTTTCGCTCGACGCCATCGTGGCCGTGGCCTGTGTGGTGTTCGCCGCCGTGATGCTGGTGGCGGCCTGGGTGCGTGTGCCGGCGGTGGTGTACGTGGCCATGGCGTTCGGTGGCGCGGCCTGGATGGCGACCATGTCCACCTTCAACACCGCCACGCAGGCCAGTGCGCCACCCTGGGTGCGTTCGCGCGCGGTGGCGCTGCACATCGTCTCGGCGCTGGGTGCCTTCGCCATCGGCTCGGCTTTCTGGGGCGCGCTGTCCGATATCGTGGGCCTCACCGCCGCGCTCGCCGCGGCCGGCGTGCTCATGGCCTCGGGCCTGCTGCTGGCGCGCCCCTTCCCCCTGCGCGTGGGCGCGGACCACGAGGTGACCCAGGGCACGCCCTGGGACGAGCTCTTCGTGGAAGCCGAGCCCAGCCCCGAGTCCGGACCGATCGCGGTCGAGGTGGGCTACCGCATCCGCCCCGGCGCGGACCAGGCCTTTCTCGACACCATTGCCCAGATGAAGGCGCCGCGCCGCCGCGATGGCGCCACCTTCTGGCGCGTCTACAAGGACCTGGGTGAGCCCTCGCGCTATGTGGAGCGCTTCATCGTCACCTCCTGGGCCGACTACCTGCACCAGCGCGCCCGCGCCACCGTGGCCGATCGCGCGATCGAGACCGAGGTGCGCGCCTTCCTCGCCGATGGCGAGAGCGCGCGCATGTCGCACTACATTGCCGAACGCTGATCTGGCGCCCCTCCGAAAGGCACCTCATGAAGTTCCCACACCTCGCCTGCATGGCCGCAATCGCCGTCGCCCTGGCCGCCTGCCAGGACCGCACGCCCGAAGCCGCGCCGGCGCCGGCCGGCACGAGTGCCCCGGCCGCGCCGGCACCTGCGCCCACACCTGCTGCGCCCGCCCCGGCCACCGATGCCTGGCTGGGACAATGGAACGGACCCGAGGGCACTTACCTCCAGCTCGCGGGCAGCGGTGGCCAGTACGAGGTGACCATCCGCAACCTCGACGGCCCCCGCACGTTCCCGGGCAAGGCGGCGGGTGATGAGCGCATCGAGTTCGAGCGCGACGGCGTGAAGGAATCCCTGCGCGCCACCCACGGCGCCGAGACCGGAATGAAATGGCTCAGCGAGAAGAAGAACTGCCTGACGGTTCGATCGGGCGAGGGCTACTGCCGGGATTCCTGAGCCGCTGCGTGAAGAAGGCCAGGATCTGATCGCGCGCCGTGAGGGTGGGCTGGCCGGCCTCATCGATCAGGTGCGCCGTTACCACGCTGTGCGGGCTGTTCACCACCTGCTCGAAGAACGGGGGCAGGGCCGTCCGGTTGGCGGCGCTGTCGGGCAGCACCTGCGCCACGAAGCGCGGGCCCAGCGCGGCTTCGTAGGCCTTGAAGCGCTCGGCCTTGCAGAACTTGTCGCCCGCGAAGCGGTAGGCCATCACCGTGAGGTCCTCGCGCTCCAGGCGCGAGCGCACCTCGGCCAGGTCCTCGGGTCCGATCTCCAGGCCGGCCGGGTCGTCCAGCGGCAGCGAAGGCTGCGACAGCACGGGCGCCAGCATCGAAGGCTCCAGCATCATCGTGAGCGCGAAATTGCCGGTGAAGCACATGCCGATGGCGCCCACCCCAGGGCCGCCGCAAGCCTCGTGCGCGTGCCGGGCCAGCAGCCTCAGCCAGCGCGTCACCGGGCTGGCCTGGTTGGGCCCCTTGCGGTTGGCGAAGGCGCGGAACTCCGCGCTCACACAGGCGCGCTGCATCACGGCCATGCCCGCAACGGCCTCGGGCACCGCGCCGTCCACGCCGAACAGCGACGGCATGTACACCGTGAAACCCGCGTCGCGCACCCAGCGCGCGAAGCGGGCCACGTGCGGGCTGATGCCCGGCATCTCGGTCATGACGATCACCGCCGGCCCATGGCCGGCCACGTGCACGCGCTTGGTGGCACCATCCAGCGTGATCTCGCGCGCCTCGAAATCGCCGAGGGCGTCGTGTTCGGTCAGATTCGGGTGGGGCATGTCCTGGGCTCTCTGGAGGTGGAAGGGCCTTGATTGCACCAAGGCCGGCGCTACACTGCCAGTGTCTGTTTCGACATCTTTCAAGCTATTCCTGCCATGCGTGATTTCACCGTTCTCGTGCTGCCCGGGGCCTGGGGGAGTGGGGTGGCCGTCACGCTGGACGTGTTGAGCGCGGCGGCGGCCATCGCGCCCCGGCTCGCCTTGCCGCAGCCCACCTGGCGCGTGTGCTCGCCCGGCGGTGGCCCGGTGGCGCTCAGCCACGGGCTGCAATTGCAGGCGCACGCCCTGCCGGCCCGAGCGGGTCGCGACAGCTCGACCTGGATCGTGCCCGGCCTGGGGGTGGACCAGGCCTCGGCGCTGGCCGACCGCCTGGTGCGCGACGACGCGCGGGCCGCCAGCGAGGGCCTGCGGCGGCACGCGGCGCGGGGCGGCGAGGTGGCCGCGTCCTGTTCGGCTGTGTTCCTGCTGCAGGCGGCGGGTCTGCTGGATGGCCGGCGGGCCACCACCTCGTGGTGGCTGGCGCCGCGCCTGCAAGGCCTCGCACCCCTGTGCCGCGTGGACGCGGACCGCATGGTCTGCGCCGACGGCCCCATCACCACGGCCGGTGCCGCGCTGGCGCAGACCGACCTCATGCTCCACCTGCTGCGCACCCGCTTCGGCACGGCGCTGGCGGACGCGGTGAGCCGCGTGCTGCTCATCGACGGCCGCCAGGCGCAGGCGCCCTTCGTGCTGCCCGCCATGCAGTCCAACGGCAACGAGCTGATCGGCCGCCTGACGCAACACATCGAATCCGCCTTGCCCCACCCGCCCGACGTGGCGGCGCTGGCCGAGGCCTTCGCCATGTCGCCGCGCACCCTGGCACGGCACGTCAAAGCCGCCACCGGACGGGGCGCGCTGGCGCTCGTGCAGAGCGTGCGGCTCAACCGCGCGCGCATGCTGATCGAGCGCAGCCGCCTGACGATCGAGCAGGTGGCGGCCCAGGTGGGCTACGAAGACGCGACCGCCCTGCGGCGCCTCATGCGAAAGTCGGCCGGGGCCTCGCCCAGCCGCTTCCGTTCGGGCCCGCATTGAACGCCCCGACACCCCCCGACACCCCCCAACGCCACCTCACATCGCGCATGCACATTCGCCGCCTCACCCCTCAAGACGCCAGCCCCTTTCGCGCGTTGCGCCTGTCCGCCTTGCAAGAGGAACCCACCGCGTTCGGTTCCAGCCATGAGGAAGAGGTGGTTTTCCCTCCCGAAACGACGGCGGCCCGCCTCGCGGTGCACCCCGACCAGGGCGCGTTCGGCGCCTTCGAGGGAGACCGGCTGATCGGCATCGTGACGCTGCGGCGCGAAGACAAGCGCAAGCTGCGGCACAAGGGGATGGTCTATGGCCTGTACGTGGCGCCAGAGGCGCGGAGCAAGGGCGCGGGCCGTGGATTGCTCGTGGAGGCGCTCGCGCTGGCCGCGTCGGTGCCCGAACTGCTTCAGGTGAACCTGAGCGTCAATGCCGGCAACGTGGCCGCCATCGCCTTGTACGAATCCCTGGGCTTCCAGACCTTCGGCCGTGAACCCGCCGCCCTGCGGATCGACGGGGTGTTGCACGACGAACTGCACATGTTCTGGCGTCCCGCCCGCTGAGCGGGCGGCAGGGGTTTCATGCGGGGGAGGCCGGTGGCATGTTGGCCATCACCAGCAGCACCATGGCCGGCCGGTTGCTCTCGTTGATGAGCTGGCGCGCCTCGCCCGGGGCGAAGCGGCAGGAGTCGAGGGCGCGCAGCGTGGCGCGCTGCGGCACGCCGTCCACCGCGCCCACCAGGGTGACCTCGCCCTCGACGACGAAATAGAGCTTTTCGACCGGCGACGGGTCCAGCGTGGTGTGGCCGTCGGGCAGCAGCTGGCTCATGCCCATCCACATCTGGGTGGACGGGCCGGCTTCCTTGCCCTGCAGGCGCAGGCAGCGCATGTCGAAGTGGTTGGGCGCCTCGTAGGTGGGCGCCTCGTCGAAGCGGGTGACGTGCATGGCGGTGGCTCCTCGCGGGTGGGCGTTCAGGGGCGCAGCACGATCCGGTCCGTGCTGCCGCCGAGCACGGCGCGGTAGGCCTCGGCCGCATCGGCCAGGTCGTAGGCGCGGGCGATGGGGAAGGGCTTGAGCGTGCCGCGTTCGAAGCCTTCGCGCATGGCGTCGAGCTGGGCGGTGGAGGTGGCGCAGTCCATGGCGAGCGAGTCGATGCCCACGTAGGTGTGCATGCCCCGGTAGAACGCGAAGATGTCGAAGGGCACGGCGCGGTCGTGCGTGGCGATGAAGATCTGCGTCGCGCCCTTGGCCATGGCCTTGTTGGCGGCGTCGAAGTAGGCGCTGCCCACGGTGTTGAACACGGTGTCGGCCCCGCGCCCCTGGGTGAGGTCGCGGGCGGTGGCGGCCACGTCGACCGCCGTGGCGTCGATCACGTCCACCGGCGCGCAGCTGAAGCCGGCGAACGGGCCGGGGCCGCGCTGCACGGCGATCACGCGTGCGCCGGCCTGCGCGGCCAGCTGCACCGCGGCCTGGCCCACCTTGCCGTTGGCGCCCATCACCATCACGGTCTGGCCGGCGCGGGGCATGCCGCTGCGGCGAAAGCCCTCGTAGGCGGTGACGAAGGGCACGCCGACCGCGCCCGCCTCTTCCATCGAGAGGTTGGCCGGCATGGCGCGCAGCGCGGCCAGCGGCAGTTCGAGGTAGCGCGCGTGCGAGCCGTCGCGCGTGATGCCGACATCGCCGCCCGAACCATAGACCTGGCGGCCGATCCATTCGGTGGGGCCTTCGACCACGGTGCCCGCGAAGTCGCGGCCCGGGGTGCGCGGCCACACGGCCTGCGGCATGATGCCCAGGCTGGCCTTGGCGTCGCTGGGGTTGACGGCCGCCGCGCCCACGCGCACCAGCGCGTGGCCCGGCGCGGGCACGCGCTGGGGGCTGTCCACCAGCATCAGCCGCAGGGTGTCGATGCTGTCGGCCTTCTGCAGCAGGCGCAGGGCCTGGCCGGTGTCGGTGGACGGGTGTGGCGCGATGCCGGTGTCTTCGTGGATGCGTGCGGTCAAGAGCGTTCTCCCTGTTCTTATGGTTGCGGCAGGCCGAGCATCGTGCGCGCCTCGCGCGCGCTGGCAATGGTGCCGCCCATGCTTTGAATGATGTCCCGCGCGCGGGCGACGAGCTGGGCATTGCTCTGGGCGAGCACGCCTTTGTCGAGGTAGATGTTGTCCTCCATGCCCACGCGCACATGGCCACCCGCGAGCCAGGCCTGGGCGACGATGGGGAATTCCATGCGGCCGATGCCGAAGGCCGTCCAGATGGCGCCGGGCGGCAGCATGTCGCGCGCGTAGAGCACGGTGGCGGGCGAGGGCGCGAAGCCGTACTTCACGCCGAGCACGAAGGTCCACATGCCGGGGCCTTCCAGGCTGCCGTCGGCGATCAGGTCGAGCGCGAGGTGGATGTCGCCCGAATCGAAGATCTCCAGCTCGGGCTTGACGCCGGCGGCGCGGATGGTGGCGGCCATGCGGCGCACGTTGCGCGGCGTGTTGATGACCACGTCCGGCCCCGAGTTCATGGTGTTGAAGTCGAGCGAGCACACGTCGGGCTTGATGAGCGCGATGTGTTCCACCCGCTGGTCCGGCGGCAGCAGCGTGGTGCCGGGCGCGTACACCTTGGGGTCGTCCTCGCTCGGCACGAAGCGCCCACCCGGGCCGGTGGTCAGGTTGATGATGAGTTCGCGGTTCTCGCGCCGGATGCGGTCCACCACCTCGCGGTAGAGCTCGAGTTCCATCGACGGCTTGCCGGTGTGGGGGTCGCGCACGTGGATGTGCACCTGGCCGGCACCGGCTTCGGCGGCGGCCAGGCATTCGCGGGCGATCTGCTCGGGCGTGACGGGCAGGTGCGGCGTCTGCTCAGGTTTGACCAGGTTGCCCGTGACGGCGCAGGTGATCAGGGTCTTCTGGGACAGCGGGTTGAAGAGGCTCATGGGCGCGGGGATTCAGAGGTGGCGGCCGCCATCGACCACGATGCGCGTGCCGGTGACGAAACGCAGGGTGGTGGCGAGGGCCTCGATGGTCGCGGCCACGTCGTCTGGCTGGCCCACGCGGCCCAGCGGCGTGGTGGCGGCGGTCTTGGTGTTGAACTCCGCGCCCCGGCCCGGCACGAAGCTGGACTCCACCGCGCCGGGCGAGACGGAGACCACGCGCACCGCGGGCGCCAGCGCCTTGGCCAGCGCGTCGCCCACCACGTCCAGGCCGGCCTTGGCCGCGACATAGGCGAGGTTGCTGCCCACGCCGGTGAAGCCCGCGATGGACGAGACGTTGGCGATCAGGCCGTCGCCGCTGGCCTTGAGCAGCGGCGCGAAGGCGCGGATGGTGGCGAAGACGCCGCGGAAGTTGGCCTGCATCAGCCGGTCGATCAGTTCGTCGTCGAGCGCGTCGAGGTCGGCGGCGGGCACGGCCTTGGTGAAGCCGGCGCTGTTGACCAGGATGTCGCAGCGCTGCCATTGCCGCGCCACCTGCTCGGCGGCGGCTTTGAGTGAAGCGCTGTCAACGATGTCGGCGCGCACCGCGCCATGCGCCTGCGTGCCGGGCAGGCCGGCCGCGAGCTCGGCGGCGGCCGCGCCGTCGCCCCGGTGCAGCAGCACGCAGGCCGCGCCGAGCGCGGCCAGGCGGTGCGCCGTGGCCAGGCCGATGGCGCCGGTGCCGCCGGCAATGACGGCCACCTTGCCGTCGAGTCGTGTCTGGGGTTCAAAAGCCATGGGTTCTTGAGGAAGAGAAAGAGAGGGGGGTCAGGGAATCGGGGCCTTGGGGAACACGGTCTCGCCGGGCTCCAGCGTGAAGTCATGCTGCAGCCGGGCCTGGGCGCCATCGGCATCGAGTTCGAAGCGGCCCACCAGGGCGCGCGTGACGCCGAACACCGGGTCGCTGTCGAGGTTCTCGTCGGTGTCGGCGAACACCTGGGACACGCGCACCTTGAAGCCTGGCTGGCTGATCATGAAGTGCAGGTGGGCCGGGCGGTTGGGGTGGCGCCGCTGGGCGCGCAGCAGTTCGCCGCAGGGGCCGTCGGTGGGCACCGGGTAGCCCGCGGGCACCACGCTGCGCAGGAAGTAGGCACCCTGCGCGTCGGTGGTGAAGCGCCCGCGCAGGTTCATGTCGGGCTGGCTGTCGTCCTGGTTTTCGTACAGGCCCACGGGCGAGGCCTGCCACACGTCCACCACCGCGCCGGCCACCGGCTGGCCCTGCGGATCGCGCACCGTGCCACGCACCTCCAGCGGCACGCCGGGTGTGCCGGCGCGCGCGATGGATTCACCGGGCTCGCACAGCGGCGCGCGCTCGCGCCAGAAGGGGCCGAGCAGCGCGGCGGGCGATTCGCCACCGGCATGGCCCGGGTTGTTGAGCAGGGCCACCAGGGTGGACACGCCCAGCAGGTCGGCCGCCAGCACCACCTCGTTCTTCTTCGGGCCGGTGGCTTGGCCGATGTCGACCAGGAAACCGATCGCGCGCTCGAATTCGGCTTCGGTCAGGCGCACTTCTTGCGCGAAGGCATGCAGGTGGCGCGTCAACGCGGCCATCACTTCGCGCAGGCGGGGGTCGGGCGTGCGCTCCATGGCGGCCAGCGCCACGGCCAGCACGGACTCGGGGGTGGAGATCAGGTTCACGGCGGTTTCTCGGAAAGCGGATTTTCTTGCAAACGTTTGCTTATTGTCACTCCCCAAAGTGGGGCAAGGCATAGGGTTTGCACCAAATTATCCCTGTTGAGGTTTTGAAAGAATCCCGCCAGAATGATGGCAAACGTTTGCATGAAACCTTCAAAGTGACCGAATCACCCCGCTCCCCCTCTGTCACGGAGCCCGCCGGCCCCGTCACCATCCGCGACGTCGCCCGGGCCGCCGGCGTGCACCTGTCCACCGTCTCGCGCGCGCTCGATCCGCGCCGGCGCGCCGCCGTCAGCGCCGAGGTGCTCGAGGCCGTCGAGCAGGCCGCGCGCCGCCTGGGCTACCGGCCCAACCGCGCGGCCTCGGCCCTGCGCACCGGCCGCACCCACACCATCGGCGTGCTGGTGCCCGACATCACCAACCCGGTGTTCCCACCCATCCTGCAGGGCATCGAAGCCTGCGCGGCCGCGCGCGGCTGGTTCGTGATGGTGGCCAACGTGGCCGCCAGCGCGCTGGCCCGGCCCACGGTCGAGCGCATGCTGGCCCAGCAGGTCGACGGCATCGTGCTGGCCATCGCCTCGCGCGAAGACCCGCTGGTGGACTTCATCGTCGGCGCCGGCCTGCATGCCGTCATGGTCAACCGCGCCGACGAGTCCGGCCGCCTGCCCTCGGTGGTGAGCGACGACCGGCTGGCCATGAAGCTCGCGGTGGACCACGTGGTGCGCACCGGTTGCGAGCGCATCGCCCACCTGGCCGGCCCCCAGAGCCTGCCCACCGGCCTGGGCCGTCTGCAGGGCTTCGAGCAGGCGCTGCGCGACCGCGGCCTGCGCAGCGCGGGCGTGGTGGCCTGCGAGTCCTACAGCCGCGAGGCCGGCCGTCTGGCCATGGCCCAGCTGCTCGCGCAAAGCGCGAAGCCGCCCGAGGCCGTGGTCTGCTCGAACGATCTGGTGGCGCTGGGCGCCTACGACGCGCTGCAGGCCGCCGGCCTGCGCGTGCCGACCGACGTGGCCGTCACCGGCCACAACGACATGCCGCTGGTCGACATGGTCAACCCCTCGCTCACCACCATCCGCCTGCCGCACCGCGAACTTGGCTGGCGCGCCGCGCAGCTGCTGTTCGACGGGCTGGACGGGCGGCAGATGTCGCCCGCCACCGTCGTGCTGCGGCCCGAGCTGGTCGTGCGCAACTCCACCCGCCCCGTCCCGCCGACGGATTCCCCGGCCTGATGTCCTTTCTCACCCCACGAACCCCACGAACCCCATGACCCGCCTCCTCATCAAGAACACCTGCATCCTCTCCATGGACCCCGCCGTGGGCGACTTCGACGACGCCGACATCCTGATCGAGAACGACAAGATCGTCGCCGTCGGCCCCAACCTGCAAGCCGATGGCGCCGAAGTGATCGACGGCAAGGGCCGCATCGTCACGCCCGGCCTGGTCAACGCGCACATCCACACCTGGGAATTCCAGCTGCGCGGCATCGGCTCCGACTGGGTCGGCAGCCGCGACTACCACGCCAACATGCACCAGAACCTCGCCACCAAGTACGGCGTGCGCGACGTGTACCTGGGCAACCTGCTGGGCTCGCTGAACCAGCTGCGCAACGGCACCACCACCATCGTCGACTGGTGCCACATCCTGCGCGACGCGGAGATGACCGACGTGGCCATCGACGCGCTGGAAGAGTCCGGCATCCGCGCCGTGTTCGCGCGCGGCACGGTGAAGCCGCCCGAGCGGCCGGGCGAGGTGCCGTACCACAAGAAGCCCTTCCCGCGCGAAGAGATCCACCGCCTGCGCACCGGGCGCCTCTCGAGCGACGACCGCCTGGTGACCCTGGCCATGGCCATCCTCGGGCCCGACTGGGGCGAGTACGACGTGGCGGCGCACGACATCCGCCTGGCGCGCGAGTACGGCCTCATCAACTCCGCCCACACCTACGGCCGCAAGGGCAAGCGCGTGGTCGAAGACGGTTACCCGCGCCTGGCCAAGGAAGGCCTGCTCGGGCCGGACCACAACATCGGCCACGGCAACTGCTTCGACGACGAGGAACTCAAGATCGTGCTCGACGCGGGCTGCACCATCACCGCCACCAACCTCACCGAGATGCTGAACTACGAGCAGCCCGCCATGCTCGGGCGCCTCGTCAAGCACGGCGCGATGCCCTCGCTCGGCACCGACTGCGATCCCTACTTCAACAGCTCGATGCTGGCGGTGACGCGCCACGCCTTCCTGCACCAGCGCGAGCTGGACAACCGCAGCCTCTGGCACGAAGGCAAGTGGCCCGCGAAGACGCAGCACTCCACGCTCACGCGCGACGCCCTCTACTGGGCCACCATGGGCGGCGCCAAGGCCTTCGGCCTGGACAAGAAGACCGGCTCCATCACGCCGGGCAAGCAGGCCGATCTCGTCATGTTCGACGCCCGGGGCATGAACATCTTCCCGGCGCTGCCCGGTGGCAACCCGGCGCACATCGTGGTGATGTACGCGGAAACCTCGGACATCGAAAACGTTCTGGTGGCGGGCCAGTTCGCCAAGCGCGGCGGCAAGCTCACCTTCGACGAAACGAAGCTGCAGAAGCTCAGCGAAGAGCTCATGGCTTCGCGCATGCGCATGTTCGGGGAGGGCAACTACCAATCACGGCCCGTCGAGCGCGGCCCCCAACCGGAGAAGTTCTTCCTATGAAACGCCACACCTTCACCGCCGCCCTGCTGGCCTGGGCAACGCTGGGCCTCTTCGGCACTGCGGCGCACGCCCAGGGCAGCGCGCCCGCCTGGCCCACCAAGCCGGTGCGCATCATCCACGGCTTCACCTCGGGTGGGCCGGTGGACAACCTCGCGCGCCTGATCGCCGCGCAGTTCGCCGAGAAATTCGGCCAGCAGGCCGTGGTGGAGGGCAAGCCCGGTGCCGGGGGCACCATCGGCGCGAACTACGTGGCCAAGGCCGAGCCCGATGGCTACACGCTGTTCCTCATGGCCTCGGGCCACTCCGCCGCGCCGGGGCTCTACAAATCGCTGCCGTTCGACCCCGTGAACGACTTCACCATGGTCTCCATGGTGGCGCGCAGCCCGTTCGCCATCATCGCCAACCCCAACGCCTCGTTCAAGACGGTGCAGGAACTGGTGCAGCAGGCCAAGGCCCAGCCCGGCAAGATCGACTACGGCACCGGCGGGCAGGGCAGCGGCATGCACCTGGCGGCCGTGCTGTTCCAGTCGCGCGCGGACGTCAAGCTCACCCACGTGCCCTACAAGGGCGGCAGCGCGCCGGCGCTGGCCGTGATCGCGGGCGAAGTGCCACTGCTCTTCACCTCGCTGGCGGGCATGGCGGCCCACATTGAGAACGGCAAGGTCAAGCCGCTCGCGGTCACCTCGAAGAACCGCTTCGCGCTGTTCCCCAACATCCCCAGCGTGGCCGAGACCCTGCTGCCCGACTTCGACGTGAGCGCCTGGTACGCGCTGGCCGGCCCCAAGGGCCTGCCACCGGCCGTCGTTGCGCAGCTCAACGAGATGGTGCAGAGCACGCTGGCGCGCCCCAACATCGTTGAAACCCTCCGCCTCCAGGCCGCCGACGCCTGGGCCACCTCGCCCCGCGAGGCGCAGGCCTTCCTGGCCACCGACGTGGCGCGCTGGACCAAGGTCATCAAGGACGAAAAGATCGAAGTGCAGAACTGAACCCGGAGACAACCGCATGAAATCCCCCCGCCTCGGTCGCCGTGGCCTGCTCGCCGCCCTCTGTTCGGGCCTGCTCGCCACCTTCTCCACCGGCATCGCGCACGCGCAGGCGGCCGACTGGCCGCGCCAGCCGATCAAGCTGCTGCTCGGCTTCACACCCGGCGGCGGCGTGGACGCCACCGCCCGGCTCGTGGCCCAGCAGCTGGCCGAAGCGCTGGGCAGCCCCGTGGTGGTGGAAAACCGGCCCGGCGCGGGCGGCACCCTGGCGGCCAATGCCGTGGCCAAGGCCGAGCCCGACGGCCACACGCTGTTCCTCATGGCCTCGGGGCACAGCATCTCGCCCGCGCTCTACAAGTCGCTGCCCTACGACTCGGTGAACGACTTCACCATGGTCACCATGACCACGCGCTTTCCCTTCGGCGTGGCCGTGGGCGCGAGCTCGCCCATCCGCAACATGGGCGAACTCATGAAACAGGCCAAGGACAAACCCGGCACCCTCTCGATGGGCCACGCCGGCGTGGGCACCGGCATGCACCTGGCCAGCGTGCTGCTGCAAAGCCGTGAGCACGTGAAGTTCATCGACGTGGCCTACAAGGGCGGCAACCTCGCGCCCACCGCCGTGGCCGGCGGCGAGATCCAGGCCGTGCTCGACAACCTCGCCAGCATGGAGCCGCTCGTCAACGGCAACCGCCTGCGCCTGCTCGCCGTCACCGGCACGCAGCGCTGGCCCACCTACCCCGACGTGCCGACCCTGGCCGAAACCGTCTCGCCAGGTTTCGACGTGACCGGCTGGACCGCGCTGGCCGGCCCGAAGAACCTGCCCGCGCCCGTGGTGGCGCGCCTCTCGCGCGAGATGACCCGGATCATGGCCAAGCCCGAGGTCATCGACCGCCTGCGCAAGCTCGGCCTGGGCGCCACCAGCACCGAGCCGGCCGAAGCGCAGAAGGTGCTGGCCACCGAAGTGGCGCGCTGGCAGAAGCTCGTGCAGGACGAGAAGATCGAAACCCAGAACTGAACAGCACCGGCCCCGCCGCCCCGCGCGGTGTGCCCGTGGCAAGATCGAAAGCGGCCCACCCGGTGGTGGGCCGCCTTCTTTCTTGAGGAGATGGGAACGTGACGACCCCAGAGATCGCCCTGCTCGTGCTGGGCGCGGCCGTGGCCGGCTTCGTGCAAGGCCTCTCGGGCTTTGCCTTCGGCATGGTCGCCATGTCCTTCTGGGTCTGGGGCATCGATCCGCGCGTGGCCGCCGTCATGGCCGTGTTCGGCTCGCTCACCGGCCAGATCGTGGCCGCGGTCACCAGCCGGCGCGCCTTCCGGCTGCAGGTGCTCGCGCCCTTCCTCGCCGGTGGCGTGATCGGCATTCCCATGGGCATCGCCGTGCTGCCGCACCTCAACCCCGACCTGTTCCGCCTGGTGCTCGGCGGCGTGCTGGTGATCTGGTGCCCCATCATGCTCATGTCCTCGCACCTGCCCAAGGTCTCGCGCGGCGGGCGCGTGGCCGATGGCGTGGCCGGCCTCGCGGGCGGCTTCATGGGCGGCATCGGTGGCTTCACCGGCGTGGTGCCCACGCTGTGGTGCACGCTGCGCGGCATGGAGAAAGACACGCAGCGCGCCATCATCCAGAACTTCAACCTCGCGGCCCTGGCCTTCACCATGCTCGGCTACGTGATCGCAGGCGCCGTCACGCGCGACATGTGGCCCCTGCTGCCCATCGTCGCCGTGGCGCTGCTCGTGCCCGTGCTGCTGGGCTCGCGCCTGTACGTGGGGCTGAGCGAGGCCGCGTTCCGCAAGCTCGTGCTGTCCCTGCTCAGCCTGTCGGGTGTGGCCATGCTCGTGGCCGCCGTGCCGCGCCTGCTGGCCTGAACCTGAAACCCACCCCGCCATGATCTCGTCCCGGTTCCGGCAGCGCATGAGCCTGCGCCGAGATACCGTCGAGCGCTATCCGTTCCGATTCGAACAGCTCGACGCCGAGCCCGGCCTGGGTGCGCCGGTCATCCAGTCCTGCGACCTGGTGAACGAAGGCTCGCCATTCGTCATCGCCACGCACTTGCCACTGCCCATGGCCTACCCGGACGCGTGCATCTGCCAGTGCGGCGCCGAGGGCGTGGCGCCGGTGGCCCACGAAGACACGGAACACGTGCGCGTCACGCGCGACGTTCTGGCCGATCCGCAGCGCATGCTGCGGGGTTTGCTGGAGCGGTAGGCGCGGACCCATGCACCCGAGCGGACCCTGCGCTGGCCTGCATCTGGTTTCTTTGCCAAGGTATTTCGGTCCGGCCAGTCTGGAACGAGGCGCTCGCATGCGGGCTCGAAATGACGGATTTGGGGGATTGCTCGGGAACCGGTGGCTGTGGTAGGGAGCGCACTTTCGCTTGAGCGACGGAAGGCGCGAACTTAAGGCAGAACACCTTCACTCAACGCTCGCCTTCGACACGAACGAAGGGTTGAAAACACGTCACCAACCTTGACTCTGGATCCTCGAAATGAATCTGTCTCCCGTACGCAGTTGCGACATCCAACTCTCTGAATTCAAAAGCAACCCAAGCCACGAGGTTGGGCATGATGAACTTGTTCTCATGGTGGAGAAGAACCAGGAGGCGGCTTTGATGGGCGTTCACCTTTTCGGACTTGCACGACCAGTTGGCCACGCTGGCATTGCGCACGGATGGCAAGCTGAGAAGCTTCTTGCGGCGGTTTGAGCGCGATCCCCAACTGGTCGACGATCTGGTGCAGGACGTGTATGTGGAAGTGTTGAAATCGCTGCGGAACTTCGGCGGGCGATCGTGCCTGGAGTCATGGATCTTTGGCGTCGCGCAGAATGTCGGCCGACAGCACGTGGCCAAGGCCGTCGCTCATCGCGCGCGCTTCGTGGACATGGAAGACGGGCCCGACGACACGCGCGGCGCCCCCGATGTTCTTCACATCGTTGCCCTGCAGCAGCGGCTGCGGCTTGTCGATCAGAAGATGCGCGCCATGCCCGAGGCCCTGTCGTCGACATTCGAAGCCTACATCGAAGAGGGCCTGACCTACGAGCAGGCGGCCAAGTCGCTCCGCATCCCGATCGGCACGGTCCGCTCCCGCATCTTCCGTGTGCGGGAACTGGTGCAGGACTGCTGAGCGCCCGAAAGACCGTGGCGCCGGTCACGCCGCGAGCGGCATGCCCAGGCGCGGATCGCGGTTGAGTTTGAAGACGGCAACGGCTTGCACCAGCTGCAGGGCTTGTTGTTTCAGGCTGTCGGCGGCGGCGGCGCTTTCTTCCACCAGCGCGGCGTTCTGCTGCGTCACGCGGTCCATCTGGCTGATGGTCTCGCCCACCTGGCCCACGCCCGCGCTCTGCTCGCTGGTGGCGCTGCTGATCTCGCCCACCAGGTCGGAGACGCGGCGGATCGCCTCGACCACGCCTTGCATGGTGACGCCGGCCTGGTCGGCCAGCAGCGTGCCGCCGGCCACGCGTTCCACGCTGGCGTCGATGAGGCCCTTGATTTCCTTGGCCGCCTGAGCGCTGCGCTGCGCGAGGTTGCGCACTTCACCGGCCACCACGGCAAAGCCACGGCCCTGTTCACCGGCGCGCGCCGCTTCCACTGCGGCGTTCAGCGCCAGGATGTTGGTCTGGAAGGCGATGCCGTCGATCACACCGATGATGTCGGCGATGCGCCTGGAGCTGTCGTTGATGCCGCGCATGGTTTCCACGACCTTGCCCACCACGTCGCCACCCTCGGCCGCGACCTGAGAGGCGGTTTTCGCCAGTTCGTTGGCCTTGCCGGCGTGGTCCGCGGTCTGGCGCACGGTGGTGCCCAGTTCTTCCATTGACGCAGCGGTTTCTTCCAGCGCGGCGGCTTGCTCTTCGGTGCGGGTGGAGAGGTCGGTGTTGCCCTGGGCGATCTGCACGCTCGCATCCGACACCAGCGCGGCGTTGTCCTGCACGTGGCTCACGGTGTCGCTGATGCGTTTCTGCATGGTTCGCATGGCGCCCAGCAGCTGGCGGGTGTCGTCGTTGCCCACCAGGGCGATCGGGCGGGTGAGGTCGCCTTCGGCCAGGTGGCCGGCGGCGGCCACGGCCTGGTCCATGGCGATGGCCATGAGGCGGGCGACCCAGAGCGCACCCAGCACCAGCAGCGCGGTGGCCACCAGCACCGCGATGGCGATGGTCCAGAGCGATTGCGCGACGCTGGCGGCCGCGGCCTCGGAAATCGTGGCGCCGTCCTCCTCGATCATCCCGGAGAGTTTCTCCAGCTGGTCTTCGAGTTGGGCGAAGGCCTGGTTCAGCGCTGGCAACTGGGCTTCGGCCTGGGCCATGCCCTGGGCGGCGCCACCGATGACGGCCTGCGCGGCCTGGGTGTATTGCCGCACCACGGGCAGGGTGGCGTCCAGCGCCTTGCGGGCCTCGGGGTCGATGCCGGCGGCGGCGATTTTCTTCAGGGCTTCGCCCAGCGTGGCCACGTGGTCGTCGAGATCCTTGCGCGCAGCGGTCACGGTGGCCATGTCGTTCTTCATCACCGCCAGCAGCGCGCGCTGCGCGTCGCCACGCAGGGCGTCGTGCATCATGTCCGCGCTCAGGGAGGCCTGCAGGGCCTGGCTGGAAAGCGCGGAGGCCTCGACCTTGGCGGCCATGGATGAGACGGCGAGCAGGCCGATGCCGCCTGCGGCAGACACCAGCGCGGCGCCGGCCAGGCCAAGGCAGAGGATCTGGGTGCGAAGTTTCATGAAGTCTCCGGAAGAGAAGCGGATGGCGCGGCGAAGGTGCCGCCGATCCTTGAGGGCTGTTTCGACGCACCCCCGCGCTTGTGTAGCGCGGCCGGACGGGCGGTTGGCGCGGTGGAGCCAAGCACCGCCGCCGCCTCAACCGCCGGTGAAGATTTCGGTGGCCAGCTTCATGAGCGCGGCCACGGGCGTGTCCAGCATGGGCAAGGTGAAGGCGATGCCCACCAGGCCGGCGGAGAGGGTGAGCGGGAAGCCGATGGCGAAGGCGTTCATCTGCGGCGCGATGCGCGAGATGAAGCCGAGCACGATGTTGATGAACAGCAGCATGCCGATCATGGGCAGCGCGATCCACAGGCCATAGCGGAACACCACCGAACCCAGCTCGTGCAGCTGCATGCGGTTGATCGATTCGAAGGCGCTGCCGCTGAGCGGAAAGGTGTTGAAGCTGGCCACGACGGCCTGCAGCAGCATGAGGTGGCCGCCCATCACCACGAACAGCAGCATGGTGGTGTTGCCGAAGAAGCGGCCCACGGCGCTGGACTGCGAGTTGGTGGACGGATCGAAGAAGCCGGCGAAGTTCAGGCCCATCTGCAGGCCGATGAGTTCACCGGCGAGCTCGACGGAGGCGAACACGATGCGCACCGCCAGGCCGATGGCGATGCCCACGATCACCTGCTGCATCACGACGGCGAAGGCACCCGCGTCGGTGAGGCCGATCACGGGTTGTTCGGGCAGGCCGGCCTGGGCGCACACTGCCACCAGGAAGGCCAGGCCCACGCGGGTGCGCATGGGCACCGAGCGCGAGGAGAAGATGGGCGCGCTGGAGAAGACGGCCAGGATGCGCAGGAAGGGCCAGAACACCGGCGAGACCAGCGCCATGATCTGCGCTTCGGTGAACGTGGGCATGCGGCGCCGATCGCTCGCTCAGAGCGCGTAGTTCGGGATCGAGAGGATGGTGCTGCGGATGAACTCGACCATGGTGGTCATCATCCACGGACCGGCGATGGCGAACACCGCGATGGCCGCGATCAGCTTGGGCACGAAGGCCAGCGTGGCTTCGTTGATCTGCGTGATGGCCTGGAACAGGCTGACCAGCAGGCCCACCCCGAGCACCGTGGCGAGCACCGGCGCGGCGACCATGAGCAGCATGAAGAGGGCGTTCTGCCCCATCGTGAGAGCGGCTTGGGGATCCATCAGTCATTCAACCTTGTCGGAGAGAAAACGGGACGCCGCCGGGCCGCTCCCAAGGCGGCCCAGCCCCCTCGTGGGGCAGCGACCTGCGCAGCGGTGGAGCGTGGGGGCGTCATGTTGCGAAGCTCGCCGCGAGGGAGCCGAGCAGCAGGTTCCAGCCATCGGCCAGCACGAACAGCATGAGCTTGAACGGCAAGGCCACCAGCACAGGCGAGAGCATCATCATGCCCAGCGACATCAGCACGCTGGCGACGACCATGTCGATCACCAGGAAGGGGATGAAGATCATGAAGCCGATCTGGAACGCGGTCTTGAGCTCGCTGGTGACGAAGGCCGGCACCAGCACGCGGAAGGGGGCGTTCTGCGCGGTCACGTCGTTGGGCAGCTTGGCCAGCTTGGCGAAGAGTTCGAAGTCGGACTGGCGCGTCTGCTTGAGCATGAACTCGCGCATGGGGGCCTGGCCGCGTTCGAGCGCCTGGTCGAAGGTGATGGCGTTGCGCGAGTAGGGTTCGTAGGCGTCGGCGTACACGCGGTCCAGCGTGGGGCCCATCACGAACAGCGTGAGGAACAGCGAGAGGCCGACGATCACCTGGTTGGGCGGGGCCGACTGCGTGCCCAGGGCCTGGCGCAGCAGCGAGAGCACGATCACGATGCGGGTGAAGCCCGTCATGAGCAGCAGCACGGCCGGCAGGAAGGACAGCGCGGTGAAGAACAGCAGGGTCTGGATCGGCACCGAGTAGCTGGTGCCGCCCGCGCCCTGGCCGACCATCAGCGGCAAGGTGGGGCCGGCGGGTGCGGCGGGCGCGCCCTGGGCCCAGGCACCGGTGGCGACGAACAATGCCAGCAAGGCCAACACGGCGTGCGTGAGGTGCCGCCCTCCAGAGGTGCCGCGGAACCGGCTTTGCCGGGCCGCTGGCGCCGCCCCCTTGAGGGGGACACGCGCAGCGTGGCGGGGGTGTGACCGATCAACGCGGCGCATGGGGGCCTTTGAGCGATTGGGTCAGCTGGGCCAGGCGCGCGGCGAAGCCGCTGGCGGGTGTGACGATGGGGCCGGCCGGGTCCACCAGATCGGCCGGCAGGGCCATCTGGTGCAGTGCGTTCACGCTGCCGGCGGACACGCCGAGCACCAGGCACACGCGGTCTTCGCCCTGGCCGATCTGCACCGTCACCACGCGCTGCTGCGGGCCCAGCGACAGGGTGGAGAGCACCTGCATGGGCGGGCCGCTGTGGCCCACGGCGCCGGGCAGGCGGCGGCGCGCCCACTTCAGGGCGAAGGCCAGGCCCACCATGAGGGCGAGCAGAAGCAGCGCGGGCATCGCGTTTTGCAGCATGAGGGGCTCGATCGGAGAAGAGGTTTTCAGTCCAGGGATGCCGAGGAACCGGCTTCGCCGGGCCTCAGGCATCGCCCCCCTTCCAGGGGGGAGACGCCGAAGGCGGCGCAGGGGGAGACATGACCTGCGGTCATGTCCGGCTCACCCTGCGCATGCGCTCGGACGGCGTCACGATGTCGGTCAGGCGGATGCCGAACTTGTCGTTCACCACCACCACCTCGCCCTGGGCGATCAGGTAGCCGTTGATCAGCACGTCCATGGGTTCGCCGGCCAATGCGTCGAGTTCGACGATGGAGCCCTGCGCGAGCTGCAGGATGTACTTGATCGGCACCCGGGTGCGGCCCAGTTCCACCGACAGCTGGACGGGGATGTCCAGCACCATCTGGATGTCCTGCATCGGGCTCGTGCCCGAGGCGATGGGGGCGGTGCTGGCCTCGAACTCGGGCGCGCCGTCGGCGACCGTTTCGGTGGTGGCGGCCTGTTCTTCCAGGGCCTGGGCCCATTCGTCGGCAACAGCGTCGTTCATGGTGTTGGTGCTCTCAGTTGACATAGGAATCTCCCAGCCAGTGCAAATCGGTGCCACGCAGGTTGCGCTCGACGCGCAGGGCGTACTTGCCCTTGTGGGTGCCGTACTGGCATTCAAAGACGGGCACGCCGTCCACGTGGGCCCTGATCGAAGGGTGGCGATCGAGTTCGATGAAGTCGCCGATCTGCATGGCCAGCAGCTGTTCCACCGTGGCCTCGGTCTGGGCCAGTTCGGCGACCATGGTCACCTCGGCGGCCTGGATCTCGTGGCTCAGCAGCTTGACCCAGCGGCGGTCGACCTCGATGGCGTCGCCCTGCACGCTGGAATACAGCACGTCGCGGATCGGCTCCAGCGTGGCGTAGGGAATGCAGATGTGCAGCGAGCCCGCGATGTCGCCGATCTCCAGTGTGAAGCTGGTGGAGACCACGATTTCGCTGGGGGTGGCGATGGTGGCGAACTGGGGCTGCATCTCCGAACGCTGGTAGGCCAGCTCGATCGGGTACACGCCGCGCCAGGCCTTCTTGTATTCCTCGGCCACCACCTCCACCAGGCGGTTGATCACGCGCTGCTCGGTGGGCGAGAAGTCGCGGCCCTCGATGCGGGTGTGGAACTTGCCATTGCCGCCGAACAGGCTGTCGATCACGCCGAACAGCAGCGTGGGCTCGCAGACCACCAGGCCGTTGCCGCGCAGCGGGCGGATGGCCATGATGTTGAAGTTGGTCGGCACCACCAGTTCCCGCAGAAACGCGCTGTACTTCTGCACCTGCACCGCGCCCACCGAAATCTCGGGGCTGCGGCGGATGAAGTTGAACAGGCCCAGGCGCAGGTTGCGCGAGAAGCGCTCGTTGACGATCTCCATGGTGGGCATGCGCCCACGCACAATGCGCTCCTGGCTCGAGAGGCTGTAGTCGCGCACACCGCCGGTGGGCACTTCCTCTTTCGCGAGTTTCTGGCTCTCGCCGGTGACGCCTTCGAGAAGGGCGTCGATTTCTTCCTGGGACAGAAACGAATCGGCCATGGGGTGTCGTCCTGTTTATTGAACGATGAAGCTGGAGAACAGCACGGCCTGCACGGGGTTGGCCGCGGCCTTCGTCTTCTTCTTGCGCGACGCCTCGTCAGCCTCGCCGGCAACGGCATAGCCCATCTCCTTCGAGATCGTCGCGATGATGTCGCTGGCGAGCTTTTCCTTGCCCTTGAGCGCCAGCATCTCGTCGGCGGTGCGCTGCGAGATCAGCACCAGGACCTGGCTGCGGATGCTGGGCAGGTAGGCCTTGACGGCGGTCTCGGTGGCGGCGTCCTGCAGCTGCAGCGTCAGGCCGAGCTGGATGAAGCGGTTGCCGCCCGGGTCGGCCAGGTTGATGACCATGTTCTCCAGTGGCAGGAAGACCGGCGCGGTCTTGGGGTTCTTGGCGGCCTGTTCGACGGGGGCGTGCCCATCGTCCTCGTGGTCGTCTTCGGCGGTGTTCTTCTTGAGGATGAACAGCGCGGCGGCGGCGCCGATCAGCGCGAGCACGACCACGCCGAGCACGATGAACAGCAGTTTCCTGCTCTTCTTCTTGGGCGCTTCGGGGGCGGCAGCGGTGGCGGTGGCGGCGGCAGCGGACATGTTCTTCCTTCAATGTGGCCCACCGGCCATACCGGGTGGGGTTGAAAGAATTATTGGGCGCCACCCCCCTGGCTGTTCGCGAGATAAGCGCCGGAAAAGGCGCTTATTCAGCGTTTCGCCGCCGGGCCGCCCCAAGGCGAAACAGCCCCTGTGGGGGGCAGCGACCCGCGCAGCGGCGGAGCGTGGGGGCTCAATCAGGCGAACACGTCGAGCGGCCGGCTGCCGTCGGTGCGCGGGGCCATGGCCGGTCGGGCGGCCGGTTCGGCCGCCTGGCTGGCACGGCCCAGGGCCTCGGTGCTCAGGCCGGCCGGGCGGGGTTGGTACGACGAGCCATCGCCCTGTGCCTGGCCTTGCGAGCCGACGGACACGCCGCCGAGCTGAATGCCGCTGCGCTGCAGCAGGTCGGCCAGCGATTCGCCCGCGCTTTCGCGCAGGGTGGCGCGCGCCTCGGCGTTGTCGGTCTGGAAGGCGACCTGCACCTCCTGGCCCTTGACGGCGAGCTGGATGTCGATGGCGTCGGCACCTTCCCCGCCCACGCGCAGGCTGGCATGGCGCATGTGCTGGGTGCCCCAGTGGCTCACGGTCGGGGCTTCGGCGTCGGCACGGGCGTCGGCCGGTTGGCGGCCGTCTCCGTTGCTCGGGTCGGTGAAGGACTGGGAGGATGGGTCGTTGCTGCCGCTGCTGTCACCGGGGGCGGTGCCGCCCGCGGCGGTCAGGCTGCCGTCCTGCGCCGGGCCGGTGGCCGTGGCGCTGGCGGCGGGGCCGCTGAGGGCGAATTCGCGCGGGCTGGTGGGGCCGGCGCCCACTTCCGTGCCGGCCGAGGCCACGCCCAGGCGCTCGTTGAGGGCGACGGTGGCGCGCACCTGCGCGAACTGGGCGCTCTGCTGCTGTTGCAGGGCGTCGGTGCTGGAGACCGCGCCGCGCTGCCAGACCATGGCCGGGGCGCCGCCTGGCAGGGCATTGCTCTCCCCGGCGCGCTGGGCGGCAGTGGCGGCCGCCGCGTTGGGGTTCAACGGGCTGAAGGCCGGGCGCGAAGCGGCGGCGGCGCGCGCTTGCGCGGCCGGATGGGGCAGGGTGGGCGCGGCTTCGTCCACGCGGGTCATGCCGCTGACGTCGATGCCCCCTTCGCGGGCAGTGCCCTCGGCCTTGCCGGGCGAGGCCGTGGCCGCCGCGCCCGTGCCGGTGGCGGACGCGGTGGTGCCGGGCAGGCCCCAGGCGAGCAGGGCGGCCAGGGGGTTGTCTTCGGTCGGGTCGTCGGTTTCGGCCTGCGCGTCGTTGGCGGCTTCGCCGTCGGGCAGGGTGTTGGTGGCCGCGGTCTGGTGCGTGTCGCTCACCAGGCTCAGCAGGCTGGCGAACAGGTCCTCGGCCGGTTTGTCGGCGTTGGCGCGCGGGTTGCCACCTGGCTGGGCCGGCTTGGACGCGGCTTCGGCGGGCTTGGGCGCTTGGGTGCTGGCGTGCGTGGTGGTCATGGTGTCGGCGTCGGGCTGGGGGGCGTCGGGGTGTTCAGTTGCGGGCCTGTGCCTGGGCCAGGCTCTGGCGCAGGTGGATGGACAGTGCCATTTCGTCGGTCTGTTTCTGTTCCTGGCGCTGGGCCTTGTGGGCGATGGCCTGCACCTTGCGGTCGGTGAACTTGCGCAGGCCGGCGAGGTCGCGCTCGGTGACATGCACCTGCTCCTGCGCGGTGTCGATCAGGCGCTGGCGGTCGGCCAGCACGCCGCGCTGGAATTCCACGGCGTGGTAGATCTTGTGCATGAATTCGCGGTGGTGCATGAGCAGCGCGGTGTCCACGCCGGTGGCGCTGCGCGTGACCCAGCGCGCCTCGGCCTCCAGGGCGTAGGCCTGCAACTGGTCCATCTGGTCCTGGGCCAGCTTCAGCTCACGCTGCATCTGGGCCACCACGCCCAGGGCCTCGTCCCGGCGTTTCTCGGCGAGTTCCACCACTTTGTTCAGGGTGTTCAGCGCGGTCATCCGGCGTTTCCTTCATAGGGGTTGTGGTGGGGGCGGGTCTGGCGCTGCGACGAAGGCCGCTCCTTCTCGTCCTGCAGCGCAGCCTGCATCTGGCGCAGGCTCTCGGGCAGCGTGGCGGCCTCGTGCATGTCCTGCATCAGGAAGCGCTGCAGGGCGGGGTAGAGCACGATGGCGCGATCGGTCTCGGGGTCGCTGCCGGCCACGTAGGCGCCGAGCTGGATCAGGTCGCGGCTCTTCTGGTAGCGCGAGTACAGGCTGCGGAAGCGGCGCGCCAGTTCCAGGTGCACCGCGCCGGCCACGTTGTGCATCACGCGCGAGGCCGAGGCCTCCACGTCGATGGCGGGGAAATGGCCGGATTCGGCGAGCGCGCGCGAGAGCACGATGTGGCCGTCCAGGATGGCGCGCGCTGCGTCGGCGATCGGGTCCTGCTGGTCGTCGCCCTCGGAGAGCACGGTGTAGAAGGCGGTGATCGAGCCCTTGCCGTTGAGGCCGTTGCCGCTGCGCTCCACCAGCTGCGGCAGCTTGGCGAAGCACGATGGCGGATAGCCCTTGGTGGCGGGCGGCTCGCCGATGGCCAGCGCGATCTCGCGCTGCGCCATGGCGTAGCGGGTGAGAGAGTCCATGAGCAGCAGCACGTCCAGGCCGTCGTCGCGGAAGCGTTCAGCGATCGCGGTGGCGTACGCGGCGCCCTGCATGCGCACCAGCGGAGGTGCGTCGGCCGGGGCGGCCACCACCACCGAGCGCTGGCGGCCTTCGGCGCCGAGGATGTCCTCGATGAATTCCTTGACCTCGCGGCCGCGTTCGCCGATCAGGCCGACCACGATCACATCGGCCTTGGTGTAGCGCGCCATCATGCCCAGCAGCACGCTCTTGCCCACGCCGGAGCCGGCGAACAGGCCGATGCGCTGGCCACGGCCGACGGTGAGCAGGGCGTTGATCGCGCGCACGCCGGTGTCCAGCGGCTGGCGCACGGGGTCGCGGTCCATGGCGTTGAGCGGGGCGCGGTCCATCGGTTCGATGTCCACGTTGGTGATCGGGCCCTGGTGGTCCAGCGGGTTGCCGTGCGAATCGACCACGCGGCCGAGCAGGCCGGCACCCAGCGGCAGGCGCAGCGTGCCCCGGTCATCGGGCGAGGGCGGTTTGTTGGCCTTGCCCACGCGTGGCACGGTGCGGAAGGGGGCCAGCGGCGTCACGCTCGCGCCACTGGACAGGCCATGCGTGTCGCCGGCCGGCATCAGGTAGGCCTTGTCGTTGGAGAAACCCACCACCTCGGCCAGCACCGGGTCCTTGTGGCCGTTGTCGATCAGGCACTGCGAGCCCACCGGCACCTTCAGGCCCACGGCTTCGAGCACCAGGCCGGCCAGGCGGGTGAGGGTGCCGCGCACTTCCAGCGGCGTCTTGACGGCGGCGTTCGCGCGCACGTCCTCCATGAAGTTGTCCCAGCGGCTTTCCGTGCCAAAGGTGCTTTCAGACATCCATGTTCCCCGGGTTCCAGGCCGCTTCCATGCCAAGGTTGCCCACGGCGCGCGACCAGCGTTTCTCGATGGTGGCGTCCACCGTCATGGTGGCCGATTCGATCAGGCAGCCGCCCGGGCTGATGGCCGCATCGGCCACGAACTCGGCGGGGTGGTTGCCCATGTTTTCCTGCAGCGCGCCCTTCATCATGGCCAGGTCGCCCGGGTTCAGGCGCACGGTGGCGGGCTGGCCGTCGTCCACCAGCTGGCCCAGGGCCTCGGCGATCACCGGCCGCAGGTGGGCGGGGTCGCTCTTGAGTTCCTGGCGCACCACCTGGCGGGCCAGGTCGCAGGCCAGTTCCAGGATGTGGCGCGAGATCTGGTCTTCGCTCTTCTTGAGGTGGTCGCGCGTGTTGTGCAGCAGCTGGGCCATGCGCACCGCGGTTTCCTCGGCGGTCTTGCGCACCGTGGCTTCGAGCGCGTCGCGCACTTCCTGGCCGCCGGCATCGTGGCCGCGCGAAAAGCCTTCGGCATACGCCTGCTGGCGCGCTTCCTGCAGCACTTCGGAGGTCACGCCCTCGCTGGCGGTGCCGTCGGCCGGGGCGGCCTTGGGCAGGTCGTCGCTGCCGTCCACGGCGGAGAAGTGCCAGGCGGCGACGCCGTCGATCTCCTCGCGCGGGATGAAACGGGAATGGGGGTTGGGTTTAGACGAAGGCTTCATCTTCGCCTCCGCCCATGATCACGATCTGGCCCTCGTCGGAGAGGCGGCGCACGACCTTGAGGATTTCCTTCTGCTGCGCTTCCACTTCCGACAGGCGCACCGGGCCGCGCGACTCCAGGTCTTCGCGCAGGGCCTCGGCCGCGCGGCTGGACATGTTGCCCAGCACCAGCTCGCGCAGTTCGTTGGTGGCGCCCTTGAGCGCGATGACCAGCGAATCGGTCGCCACTTCCTTGAGCACCATCTGCACCGACTTGCCGTCGAGCTTGAGCAGGTCCTCGAAGGTGAACATCTTGTCCATGATCTTCTGCGCCAGGTCGGCGTCGAACTCGCGGATCGACTCGATCACCGAGGTCTCGATCTGGGTGCCCATCATGTTGATGATCTCGGCGGCGGTCTTCACGCCGCCCATGGAGGTCTTGCGGATCTTGTCGCCACCGGCCAGCACCTTGTAGAGCACCTCGTTGAGGTCCTTCAGCGCGGTCGGCTGGATGCCTTCAAGCGTGGCGATGCGCAGCATCACCTCGTTGCGGGTGCGTTCGGTGAAGTTCTTGAGCACGCCGGCGGTCTGGTCCGATTCGAGGTGCACGAGGATGGCGGCCACGATCTGGGGGTGTTCGTTGCGCAGCAGTTCGGCGATGGACAGCGGGTCCATCCACTTCAGGCTTTCGATGCCCGAGACGTCGCCGCCCTGCAGAATGCGGTCGATCAGCAGCGAGGCCTTGTCGTCGCCCAGCGCGCGCTTGAGCACGGCGCGCACGTAGTTGTCGGTGTCGGACACCAGCAGGCTCTGCGACGAGGCCGCGCTGGTGAATTTCTGCATCACCTGGTCCACGCGGTCGTGCGAGACCGCGCGCGTCTTGGCGATGGTTTCGCCCAGCTTCTGCACTTCCTTGGGGCTGAGGTGCTTGAACACCTCGGCCGCTTCCTCTTCGCCCAGCGACATGAGAAAGATGGCGGCGTCCTGGATTCCCTGGTCTTCCATGATTCAGATTCCTTCAGCCCAATTCGCACACAGGTTCGAGCGCACAAGCGCGCGACCAGAGGCACCGAGGAACCGGCTTTGCCGGGCCTCTGGTGCCGTCCCCCTCCCGCCGAAGGCGAGAGAGGGGGAAGCCGCGCAGCGGCGCAGGGGGTGGCGCCGGCTCATGCCGGTGCCTCGCCATTCACCCAGCCCTTGACGATGTTGGCCACGGCGGCCGGGTTCTCCAGCGCCAGGCGCTTGGCATCGGCCAGGCGCTGCGCCTCGGCGGTGACTTCGTTGCTCGGCATGGGCAGGCCGGGGCGCTCGGGCGATTCGTTGAGCACCGCATTGAGCGGTTGCACCGGGGTGGTGTCCAGGCGGCGCGCGGCCGGCGTCTTCATCAGCTTGAGGCCGGGGCGGACCATGCCCATGAGCACCAGCAGGCCCAGGCCCACCATGCCCAGCGGCCAGGCCAGGCTGCGCAGCAGCTCCTGGTTGTCCGACTGCTGCCACCAGGCGCCGGCATCCACCTCGCTGGTCTTCTCGACGTTGAAGGCGGCGTTGACCACGTTGACCGAGTCGCCGCGGTCCTTGTTGAAGCCGATGGTTTCGCGCACCAGGGCGGTCATCTGTTCGAGCTGCTGCGGCGGGATCGGGGTGCTGGTTTCCTTGCCGGCCTTGTCCACCGAGGTGCGGTGGTTGATCACCACCGCTGCGCTCAGGCGGCGCACCTGGCCGCTGGACTCGCGCACCACCTTCACGGTCTTGTCCACCTCGTAGTTCACCACCGACTCGCGGCGCGAATTGCCACCCTGGCCGCCGGCGCCCTGGGCGCTGGCCACGCCCACGGGGGCGGCGGCGCCGTTGATGGGGGCCGTGCCGGTGGCCGGAGGCTGGTTGCTCACCGCCCCGGGCACGCCCGAGGGCTGGGCGCGCGGGCCGCTGCCGTCTTCCACGGTCTGCTGGCTGCGCACCGTGGCGGCCGCGTCCGGGCCCTGGTTGGGGCGGTGCTGTTCGCTGGTGGACTCGACCTGCGAGAAATCGACCTCGGCGCTGACCTGGGCCTTGACGTTGTTGCGGCCCACCAGCGGCTCCAGCATCTCCATGATGCGGCGGGTGTAGAGCTGTTCGAGCTGCTGCACGTACTGCAGCTTCTGGGTGTCGGCGCCCTGGGCCTGGCCGTCGGGCGGGCTGGAAAGCAGGTTGCCCGCGTCGTCCACGATGCTGACCGCCTTGGGGTTCATCTCTGGCACGCTGGAGGCCACCAGGTGCACGATGCCGGCGACCTGCGCGCGGTCCAGCGTGCGGCCGGGGTGCAGGGTGAGCAGCACCGAGGCGCTGGGTTTCTGCTGTTCGCGGAAGAAGCCGTTCTGGTTCGGCAGGGCCAGGTGGATGCGGGCGCTCTGCACGGAGGAGAGCGACTGGATGGAGCGGGTCAGTTCGCCTTCCAGACCGCGCTGGAAGGTCAGCCGTTCCTGGAACTGGGTCATGCCGAAGCGGTTGGCTTCCATCAGCTCGAAGCCGGTGACCGAACCCTTGGGCAGGCCTTGCGAGGCCAGGCGCAGGCGGGTGTCGTGCACCTTGTCGGCCGGCACCATGATGGCCTGGCCGCCCTCGGCGTGCTTGTAGGGCACGTTCATCTGGGACAGCTGGGCCACGATGGCGCCGCCGTCCTTGTCGCCCAGGTTGGCGTAGAGCACGCGCCATTCCGGCTGGCGGCCCATGAAGAAAAAGGCCAGGGCGAGCGCCAGCAGGGCCAGGGCGCCCAGGCCAAGCTTGATCTTCTGGGCCTGGTCCATGCGCGCGAAGCCGTCACCGAATGCGCTGCGCTCCTTCGCGGCGGTCGGTGTGACATCCAGTTCGGCAACGGCGGTGGTGCTCATGGCTTCGGGGCTCGGGTAGATGGTCGATGGCAGAGGGAGATACACCCTGTTGCAGTCGATTATTCGGTCCCGGTGCCCCCGCCATAGCCATGAAAAGGCGGGGGTTTGTGCCCTTATTCCCGTCCCGTGCGGACGGGGGGCCCTCTAGCATCTGGGCTCATATCACGTCGAAGGAGTCCGCCATGGACATGCGCATCGCCCCCCTGAGCAGCCAGGCCCTGAACGGCATTGGCTCATCCGCCCTGAAACGCCCCGGTGCCGCCGGTGGGGTGGAATCTGGTTTTGCCGCCAACTTCAAGTCGGCGCTCAAGGAAGTCAGCGCGTCTCAGGAGGCCGCTTCCAAGCTGCAGACCCAGGTCCAGCTGGGCAACCCCAAGGTGAGCCTGGAAGAAACCATGCTCGCGATGCAGAAGGCCCAGGTCGGGTTCCAGGCCACGCTGCACGTGCGCAACCGCATGGTTCAGGCGTACAGCGACATCATGAACATGAGCGTCTGATTGCCCCTTTCCGGAGCGCGTGTCTTTTCCAGGATGTCGCGGGACTGGCTTTGCCAGACCGCAGACATCGCCCCCTGGGGGGTGACGGCCGCAGGCCGGCGCGGGGGGTACTTGTTCAATGCATCGGGGCCGGGCTAGACCTGTCGATCATCTGTGCCAGGTCGTTCAGCCAGGGTTCCGCCAGGCAGCGGATCTCGGCGTCGATGCGCAGGATGCGCTGCATGATCTTCGTCTTTTCCTTGCGCTGTTCGGCATCGAGCTGTTCGACGTTCGACTTGTGGCGCAGTTGCGCGATCAGCACCGCGCAAGCGCCTTCGAGGCGCACCACCTGGTCCCAGTTTTCCGTCTGTGCGGCCTCCAGCATCTGGCGGCTGGTGTTCTCGATGGCTTTGTAGTAGTCCAAAAGATGGTGCTCCATGTCAGGCTCCCTGCAGGGCGCCAGCGCGAATCTGCTTCCAGGAATCGGCCAGGGGTTCGATGAGGTTCAGCACCTCGTGGATCGGTGCCGCGTCGTTGCGCAGGTTGGCCAGGGTCAGGCGCTGCACGCTGTACTCGTACAGGCCCTTGAGGTTGGCGGCCAGTTCGCCGCCTTCCTGCAGGTTCAGGCCGGCCTTGAGGCCTTCTTCCACGATCCGGATCGCCTTGCCGATGGCCGCGCCCTTGCTCGCCACGTCCTGGCGCTCCATCGCGCCGCGAGCCAGGTTCAGGCTCTGGATCAGCGCGTCGAACAGCAGGCTGACCAGCTGGTGCGGGTCGGCCGTCTGCACGCCGGTGTCGACGGCGACGCGTTTGTAGGTGGAGGCTGCGCGGGTGTTGACAGAGGTGAACATGGCTTGGGTTCCTGATGTCTGATACCTTTCTGTATCGGCACCGGGCGGGCTGACTGTAGGCATGAACGGCGCCATTTGAGGGGTCAAGTTCATGCTTTACATCCTTTAGTAACAGTCGCCCGTGGGCATCTCAGCGCAGCAGCGAGAGCACGCCTTGTTGCGCCTGGTTCGCCTGGGCCACCATGGCGGTGCCGGCCTGCTGCAGGATCTGGGCGCGCGAGAGGTTGGACGTTTCCTTGGCGAAGTCGGCATCGACGATGCGGCCGCGCGCGGCGGAGATGTTCTCGCCCGTGATCTGGATGTTGGCCACGGCGTTCTCGAAGCGGCTTTGCAGGGCGCCGAGGTCGGCGCGCGAGCTGTTCACGTCGTTGATGGCCTTGTCGATGATCTTGAGCGAGAGCTGGGCACCGCCTGCGGAGGCGACGGAGATGCCCCGCATGTCGTAGGCGCCGTTGATCATCATGTTGGCCGCCTGCCAGTCGCCCGTGGCGGCGGTGTTGAACCCCGCCAGATCCGCGCTGGAGCTGAAGCTCGCTTTTTCGCTGAACAGGTGGTACCCGGTCAGCGCGCCGGCCGCGTTGTAGGAGAGCCTGGCGAACACGCCGGTATCGGCGGAGCGGGCATTCACCGCATCCACGATCTGCCCCGCGCGCTCGGAGGCATTGGCGGCGGCCTGGATGGCGCCCAGCGACACCGCCGAGGTGTTGTCGCCCGGGATGGCGTTGATCTGCAGATCACCGGCAGCGACCGCGGTCAGATCGGTGAGCGAGGCCAGCGCCATGTCCGTGGAGCTGCGAATCGTCGTGTAGCCCATGGCGCTGGGAGAGCCCATGGAGTCCAGCTTGACCGAGACGATGGAATCGATGGAGATGCCCTCGCCGGCGTTGGCGCCGACCTGGAAGGTGGCGTTGGCGAATGAGCCGTCGAGCAGCTTGGTGCCGTTGAACGAGGTGGTGGTGGCCACGCGGTCGATTTCCTTGCTCAGCTGCGTGACTTCGGCCTGCAGGGCGGTGCGGTCGCTGCCGTTGTTCGAGGCGTTGGCCGACTGCACGGCCAGTTCGCGCATGCGTTGCAGCATGTCGCCGACCTTGCCCAGGGCGCCTTCGGCGGTCTGCGCCAGCGAGATGCCGTCGTTGGCGTTGCGCACGGCGACGCTCAGGCCACGCACCTGGGCGTTCATGCGCTCGGAGATGGCCAGGCCGGCGGCGTCGTCCTTGGCGCTGTTGACGCGCAGGCCCGACGAGAGGCGCTGCATGGAGGTGGCCAGCGAGCTGGAGGTGGTGCCCAGGTTGCGCTGGGCGGTCATCGACATCACGTTCGTGTTGATGGTGGTCATGAAGTGCTCCGGTCAGACGAAAAAAAAGCGGTTGCAGGCTTTCGCCATGCAACCGCCCTGGGGGCGATGCCCTGGCGAGATCAGCGCAGCAGGGACAGCACGCCTTGCTGGGCCTGGTTGGCCTGCGCCACCATGGCGGTGCCGGCCTGTTGCAGGATCTGGGCGCGCGAGAGGTTGGACGTTTCCTTGGCGAAGTCGGCATCGACGATGCGGCCGCGCGCGGCGGAGATGTTCTCGCCCGTGATCTGGATGTTGGCCACGGCGTTCTCGAAGCGGCTTTGCAGGGCGCCGAGGTCGGCGCGCGAGCTGTTGATGGAGTTGATCGCCTTGTCGATCACCTGCAGCGCCTTTTGTGCGTCGCCGAAGCTGTTGACGTTGATCGCCGACAGCGTGGTCAGGGTGCCGGGAGGCGCGGTGTCACCAGGCGCGCCGGTGGCGGCGGCGGTGAAGGCGGCGCCGAAGTCGGTGGCGGCGGTCAGGTCGCGGCTCGAGAAGATTTCATAGGCGCCAGCGCCGGTTTCGCGGGCGAACACGCCGGTGTCGGACGACTTGGCGTTGATCGCGTCCACCACCTGCGTGGTGCGCTGGGCAGCGGTGGTCGAGGCGGCGATGCCACCCAGGGCCACGTCCACACCGGCGGCGTTCTTGATGCTCCAGCCGGCCGTGCCTGCCGGGATGGCGGCGTTGGCGGCGGTGGAGGGCGCGGCGACGGCCGCCACGAAGTGTTCGGTGGCGCTCAGCTGGCCCAGGGCGGTGGAGTTGGCCGAGACGATGCTGTCGATGGCGATGCCTTCGCCGGCGTTGGCGCCGACCTGGAAGGTGGCGTTGGCAAACGTGCCGTCCAGCAGCTTGGTGCCGTTGAACGAGGTGGTCTTGGCGACACGGTCGATTTCCTGGCGCAGCTGGGTCACTTCGGCCTGCAGGGCGGTGCGGTCGCTGCCGTTGTTCGAGGCGTTGGCCGATTGCACGGCCAGTTCGCGCATGCGCTGCAGCATGTCGCCGACCTTGCCCAGCGCGCCTTCGGCGGTCTGGGCCAGCGAGATGCCGTCGTTGGCGTTGCGGGCCGCCACGTTGAGGCCGCGCACCTGGGCGTTCATGCGCTCGGAGATGGCCAGGCCGGCGGCGTCGTCCTTGGCGCTGTTGACGCGCAGGCCCGACGAGAGGCGCTGCATGGAGGTGGCCAGCGAGCTGGAGGTGGTGCCCAGGTTGCGCTGGGCGGTCATCGACATGACGTTGGTGTTGATGGTGGTCATAACTAACTCCTGTGAAGTGGTTGGGCTGACTGCCCGGTTGCCCGGGCCACGAACCCATGGAGAAGTTCGTTGAATCTAATTTCGGTGGTGCCAGATGAATCTTTAGTCTCTTGTGACCGCCGTGTGTCGTGTCAAGCCCCGTTCATCCGGTGCCGACGACCGGCCAGCAAAAAGGGCGGTTGCCCGGCTTTCGCCGCGCAACCGCCCTGGGGGGCGATGCCTGCCGGAATCAACGCAGCAGGGACAGCACGCCTTGTTGCGCCTGGTTGGCCTGGGCCACCATGGCGGTGCCGGCCTGTTGCAGGATCTGGGCGCGC